>ONVN01000056.1 GCA_900321295.1 uncultured Eubacteriales bacterium | reverse complement strand
CTGAGGAATGAATTGCGATCATTTTCGATTTCATGGATCCTTGTCTCCTTTTTAAAAATGCTGATTTAGCAGGGGATTAACCCATGCCGGCCATCGTTATAAGAGCCTTGCCAGTTTCCAGGGCACTTTGCACTGCTTCTGGCTCGGCAACAACAATGAACTGCGCCAGAAGGGACAGCATAAGGCTTGCCAGCAGAAGGATGATTGCACCACCCAAACGGGAGGAAATCTGTGCGAAGGGCATGAGTTCCATGCGGTTGGCGGCAGACAATACGGCTACGTCTCCGGTTCCGCCCATGTTGCTCATGCAAAGACCCGCGGTGATACCAGCTTCAAAGGGATAGAATCCAACAAGACGGCCAACGAGAGAAGCACCGACAAATGCACCGATGCAGGTGGCAGCGCAGAGAAGCAAATAGGTCAGGGAGAAACTGGAGATGACGGTGCCAATGTCCAGATAGCAGATACCAATGCCGACCAGCAGCATGTTGGTCAGATTCTTCATGACGAACTGGAACCACTGGAAGCAGGCAATTTCGACGCGTTCGGGTACGATATTGGCAATCTTGAAGATGGCTACGGTGATGATCATCCAGGCATAGGCATGAATGGTAATACCTGTGCCCAGCGCGTTCCACAGTCCCTGCAGAATGAAGCCCCAGGCAAAGAAAGCACCGGAAGTAAGAAGACCTACCCCCATATTTTTCAGGTCGATATGGTCACGCTTCTGCTGCATTTCCGGGCTGATTTCCAGCTCTTTGGGGTCCATATGGCCAGCCTTCATCAACTGGCCGTTACCGTTCATCCTACCCTTGATGACTTTTACCAGGATGCCGGCAAGAACGATGGATACAGCGTTGCCGATAGCAACTGCTGGGGTCATAATTGACAGAGCTTCTGCAGCACTCATGGAAGAGCTTGCTTCAAAAATCTTGGAAAGAGGGGTTGCACCGGCACCCATGCCGCCGCCCATGATGGGCAGGGCAATCAGCAGCAGTGCATTCATCACGGGATACCCCATCAGTGCGGCAACGCCCATGCAAAGGCCGAAGGCCAGGATCAGACCGCCGAAGATGGCCGGGAAATAGCGGGCAGCAGCCTTCACCAGAAGTTTCCGGTTCATACCCAGGATGGAACCGGTAATCAGTGCAGCGATATACCAATCGAGAAATCCGCCGGTGGTTTTAAAGAAGGTGCCGATATTGCCGACGAGATCCAGAGAGCCCAGGGGCAGCTTCATATCGGCATTGGGAATGATTCCAAAGTATACCAGCAGACCGGAACCAAAAATACACACAATTGCTCCGCCGCCAAGAAAATCCTTGATAACCGGAGTGTGGTCACCGATCCAGCCAGAATTTCACCGAGGACCATCATAAACAGGAAGCAGCCTGCCATACCTTTGGGAAGCACGCCGAGGTATGTTGCCAGCAGACAAACGATGGTAATTACCAGAAAAATAGGCCATGGGAGGGTAAAAAAGTCAGCTGTTTATTCTCCTTTGCGCTCACAGTATTCTCTCCAATCTCTGTTATTCTGGCGAGTATAAGCACTTGCCGGTCAATATGTGAGGGAAATTCATGGATGGAAAGGTTGCAAACCTACGAAGAAGATTCTTCGCAAGCGGGCAGGTGCTCAGCCACGCGAAGAATCTTTCTGAGCAATCAACTTTACCAGAAGATGGAATACGGCTCAACAGCTCTCACGTGAAGAAAACTGAACAGGTGAGGTTTTGCTGAGCACAATAATGGAGGAAGACGAAGCTCATACGTTTGCTGCTTTTTGTTTTCAGAAAAGGATGAATGTCTCCCTTGGAAAGGTACCGCACGAAATGCCAGCACTACGGGCGCAATGATGTTTGTTCTTACAGTCTTGCTACGCCGCTTTCCCTTGCAGCCTTGGCAACGGCAGCGGCAACAGCGGGGCCGATGCGCTTGTCAAAGGCAAGGGGAAGAATATACTTGGCATTCAGTTCTTCAGGGGCAACAAGATCAGCGAGAGCATGAGAAGCAGCCTGCTTCATTTCCTCATTGATATCCCGTGCTCTGACGTCCAGCGCACCGCGGAACAGGCCGGGGAAACACATGACGTTGTTGATCTGGTTGGGATGGTCGCTACGGCCGGTGCCTACGACGACGGCTCCGGCTTCCAGCGCTTCATCGGGTTCGATTTCAGGGGTGGGGTTTGCCATGGGGAATACGATTGCACCGGGAGCCATGGACTGCACCATTTCCTTGCTGACAATGTGCGGCGCAGATACGCCGATGAACACATCGGAACCCTTCATGGCATCAGCCAGCTTGCCGGAGAATTTTTCTGGATTGGTGATCTTTGCCATTTCTTCCTGGGCGGGATTCATCTGTTCACCTTCACACAGAATGCCGAACCGGTCCACCATCTTGAGGTGCTTTACGCCGAGGTTCATCAGATGCTTGCCGATGGCAATGCCTGCGCTGCCTGCTCCATTGATGACGACTTTTGCTTCACCGATGTCTTTGTTCACAACGCGCAGAGCATTGATCAGGGCAGCACCGACCACCACAGCTGTGCCGTGCTGATCATCATGGAAGACAGGAATATCGCAGATTTCCTTCAGTCTGCGTTCAATTTCAAAGCACCGAGGAGCAGCAATGTCCTCCAGGTTGATCCCGCCGAAGGAACCGGAAATCAGATATACGGTGCGGACGATTTCATCCACGTCCTTGCTCCTGATACAGATCGGGAAAGCATCCACATTACCGAATGCCTTGAACAGTGCACATTTGCCTTCCATAACAGGCATGCCTGCCTCAGGGCCGATATCGCCAAGACCGAGTACGGCGGTGCCATCGGTGATGACAGCGACCAGATTGTGACGGCGAGTCAGGGTGAATGATTTATCGTAGTCTTTCTGAATTTCCAGACACGGCTGCGCCACGCCTGGCGTGTAAGCAACGGACAGATCCTCTTTGTTTTTCACTGGAACACGCGAAACGACTTCGATCTTGCCCGCCCATTCCCCGTGCAGACGCAGGGATTCTTCCATGTAATTCAATTGGACTACCTCCTCAAATAAAGAATGTACCTTTATTATACATGTCCTGATTGGGAAAAACAATGCCAAATCTGGCAATTAAAGACGGACGTCGAAGCATGCAGAACAATAGGGAACAGCTGAAGCAGAAAGCCGGGTGAAAGGTCGGGACAACCTTGAAAGCCATAATCGGCTGCAGGTCGGCAGTCTGTACGCCTTTGGGAATAGGGGAAGTTGTTTTCCCTAACTGTGCGTGGGACAGGAACTTGCGCTTGTATGACAAATATCAAGATGATATAATGAAGAGACTGTGTTCTTCACAGAGAGAATGCCATGAAGGAATGACACATAGGATGCGTTGTTCCTGTGAATAGAGAAAAATGGAGGATTCATTATGTTCAAGCAGATGATGAACAATTACTACTATGGAAAAGCCGGAAAAGGCGATCTTACACCGGACGATCTTCCGTCCAATCGCTGGCAGCTTTTCTGGGAAACTCTGCGAGTCCGTCTTTCTGCATTGGTTCGTTTGAACTTAATGTATGTTGTCGTCTTTATTCCGTTGTTTATTGTCCTTGGTCTGGGTGTATCCGGTGCCATGAATATCCTCAATTCCACAGACCTTGGCGATGGTCAGTCTGCCTACACCATGCAGGCAGCACTGCAGGCAGAGAGTACAGCGGAACAGGGCGGTGATCCTTCAACGGTAGAGACTCCAAAAGTCATGAGCGCACGGGAATCATCGGATGCACTTTACAGCATCCTCTTCATCACCCTGGTGCTGTTCATTCCTGCTTTTGCGATTACAGGTCCCGTAACAGCCGGCATCAGTTACGTCGTCCGCAACTGGGCCAGGGATGAGCATGCCTTTATCTGGTCTGACTTCAAAGATGCTGTGAAGGAAAACTGGAAGCAGTCTCTTGTGATTTCTCTGATCACTTCTGTCCTTCCGATTATAGTCTATATGTGCTGGCGGTTTTATGGTGAACTTGCCAACACGCAGGTCATCATGATCATTCCTCAGATCGTTGTGCTGATGCTGGGGATTATCTGGGCGATTTCTGTTACCTTTATGCATCCCATGATTGTGGGCTATCGCCTGAAGATCAAGGATCTGCTGCGCAACAGTGTCCTGCTTGCCATCGCACGTCTTCCCCAGAGCGTGGGCATCCGTCTTCTGCACTGCGTACCGGTTGCCATCGCCGTAGCGGTTGCACTCTTCATCAATCCAGGTTGGGCGATTCTGGGCATTGTTCTCTATTACCTTCTCATTGGTCTTTCGCTGAGCCGCTTTGTAACAGCCAGCTTTACAAATGCTGTTTTTGACCGCTTCATCAACAGCCATATTGAAGGTGCGCCGGTGAATCGTGGCCTCCGGGAAGAGACGGATGATGACGATGAGGAAGAAATCAGCGTAGAAATGCCGCGCGAGTAAAGGAAGAAAGAAATGTATACCGGTTTTGCCGAAGTTTACGATGAACTCATGGGAGAAGTCAATTACCGCAATTGGGCAGAGCTTTATTGCGACCTGATGGCCCAGTATGGAATAACCAAAGGAAAAGTATGTGAGTGCGCCTGTGGAACAGGCGCACTCACGATTCCTCTGTACAGGAAAGGATTCCATATGACGGGGGTGGATATCAGCCAGGAGATGCTGTGGATTGCAGCTCAGAAGGCAAGGAAGGATGGCATTGCGATTCCTTTTGTACGGCAGGATATGCGGGAACTGCATCTTCATCGTCCCATGGATGCCGTTCTTGCCACCTGTGACGGCGTGAATTATCTCTTGAAGGAAGAGGATGTCCTGGCATTCTTCCGGAGTGCATTTCAGGCACTGCGTCCTGGGGGCGGACTCTTCTTTGACATCTCAACCCCATACAAACTGGAGCACAAACTGGGCAATCAGATTATCTGTGATGATTCGGAACACATCACATACTTCTGGCAGAATGCATATCATCCGGCGACCCATCTGATTGACATGCACCTGTGCTTCTTTGTCAGACAGGATGACGGAAGCTACAAGCGCATTGACGAAGAGCAGAAACAGAGGGCATGGACTGCTGCCGAAATAGAGGAACTCCTGAGAAGTGTCGGGTTTGACCGTATCTCAGTATTTGGCAATGGGCATCTGAATCCTCCCAGAGAGAAGGAAGACCGCTGGCATTTTGCTGCCATGCGGCGCGTGCCATTGGAAGATATGTAAGCACAGAGGAGAGAAAGAAAAATGGAACAGTTAACAGCCTATCAGGGCGATGAAATGCTGCATATGGATCTCATGGGAGGCCAGGTCAGAGTGATGCTCTGCGAGACCACACAGATGACACAGGCTGCCAGAGATATTCATGAATCAACCCCTGTTTGTACAGCCGCAATGGGAAGACTGATGACAGCTACGGCAATGCTTGGCGTCATGATGAAGGGAGACAGGGAATCCGTCAGTGTGACCATCAAGGGCGGCGGACCAATCGGAACCATGGTGTGTGTTGCGGATCATGGAGACGTCAGGGTTTGTGTGGATAACCCACAGGTGGAAATGCCCCCGAGAGAGGATGGAAAATTGGATGTCGGAGGAGCTGTGGGTCACGATGGACGCATGAGCGTTGTCAAGGACCTGGGCCTGAAGGAACCCTATATCGGGCAGTGCGAACTGGTCAGCGGGGAGTTGGGCATTGATTTTGCCAATTATCTCACCGTTTCGGAGCAGCAGCCGTCGCTCGTTTCCCTCGGCGTGCTTGTGCAGGGAGACAAAGTGATCAAAGCAGGTGGACTGCTTCTGCAGCCGCTGCCAGGATGCGAGGAAAAAACCATCGAGCAGCTGGAACTCAGAAGCCCGATGTTTGCAGAAATCAGCCGTGAACTGAACGCTGCCACCAAGGAGGAACTGGCGGAAGGCTGGTTCCGGGGCATGGATTTGCGCCTGCTGGACAGAACTCCGCTTGCCTATCGCTGTACCTGTTCACGGCAAAGAATGGAGAAAGCACTTCTCGCCATCGGGCGGGACGATCTTCAGTCGATCATTGATGACGGGCAGGGAGCAGAGCTGGGATGCCATTTCTGCCGCAAAACATATTTCTTTACGACAGAAGAACTGAAAGCACTGATTGGAGGAACCACCCATGTTTGAATGCATTGATTTTGACGAGCATCTTGCATCTTTTGTCGCAGACTATATGCAGGCCCATCAGAAAGATTACAAGAATTATGATGCCATGGAAGCAGACATGCCTGCCATTTATGTGCGCTTTCTCAATGAACCGGCTGCGTGGCTGGATGGTCTGACGCCGGGCAGTTTCTTTTCACAGTATGAGGATCCAAAGGACCTCGTGGACTGGATGATTGCCTATGATCAGAAGGGAG
>ONVN01000184.1 GCA_900321295.1 uncultured Eubacteriales bacterium | reverse complement strand
CGTCCATGAACATATGCGTGACCAGAATACAGGATTGTATTATCATGGTTATGATGCATCACGTTCTGCTTTCTGGTGTGACAGAAAGACTGGATTATCCCAGAATTTCTGGCTTCGTGCCATTGGATGGTTCTCGGTGGCGCTTGTGGATTTAATCGAAATATTGCCGGATGGAAAAGCGGGAAAACAAATCGGTTATATTTTTTCGGAATTAATGGAATCAATTTCAGCTTTTTCTGATCATGAATCAGGTATGTATTATCAACTGGTGGATAAAGCAGATCTTGAAGGAAACTACTTGGAATCAAGCGGCAGTTCGATGATTGCTTATGCTATGCTAAAAGGCAGACGATTGGGAATACTGTCAGACAAATTCGCTGCATTGGGGCATAAAACTTTTGACGGTATTATGAAAAAGTGTTTGTCTTTTGAAAATGGCGAGTTGAATTTAGGCAACATATGCCTTGTGGCTGGACTCGGACCTGAAAATAATCGTCGCAGGGATGGCTCTTCCGCTTATTATTTGTCCGAACCCGTTGTCCACAATGACGCCAAAGGCGTTGCACCTTTCCTGCTCTGCTATACTGAAATCAAACGTCTTTAATTCCCTTTATTCATTTGACCGTCCTGGTCTGCTAGGAGGAAGAAACATGGCATATTTGTCCCTGAAGAACATCAACAAAATTTACCCCAATGGCTATCATGCCGTCCACAATTTCAACCTTGACATTGAGAAAGGGGAATTTATTGTCTTTGTTGGCCCTTCAGGCTGTGGAAAATCGACTACGCTGCGTATGATTGCAGGCCTGGAAGATATTTCCAATGGGGAATTCCTCATTAATGGAAAACGGGCAAATGAAATGGGACCGCGTGAACGCGAAATAGCCATGGTTTTCCAAAGCTATGCCCTTTATCCTCAGATGACTGTGTATGATAACATAGCATTTGGGCTTACCTTGCAGGGAGTCGATGAAGATATCATTGAAGAAAGAGTCAAGAAGGTGGCTGGCATCCTTGGCCTGACAGATTATCTTGATCGGCTTCCAAGGGCTCTTTCCGGTGGACAGCGCCAGCGCGTTGCTATCGGGCGCGCTATCATTCGCAAGGTTGGTGTTTTTCTTATGGATGAACCACTTTCCAACCTTGATGCAAAACAGCGTGTTACGATGCGTTATGAAATTGCGCAGATCCATCATGAGACTGGTGCTACAACGATTTACGTAACCCATGACCAGACGGAGGCTATGACGCTGGCTGATCGAATTGTGGTCATGAAGGATGGTTATGTACAGCAGATAGGCACCCCATATCAGCTATATTATCAGCCGGAAAATGTATTTGTCGCTGGATTCATTGGAGAACCGCCCATGAACTTTATTCGTGGCACAGTGAAGAATGGTGCAATTACCTTTGGTGACAATGTATTGGAACTGGGCAAAAAGCTTCCCTCTATTGCGGAATATGAGGGGAAGGAGATCGTTTTTGGATTCCGACCTGAGCACATTCAGCTTGGGCAGCAGGATCAGGCTTATACAATTCGTGCAAAGGTTGAACTGACGGAGATGCTTGGTGATAACACCAACATTTATGTGACTGCTGATCACGATCAGGCCATTCTTAAAGTAGATAGCCATGACACACCTGAAACTGATATAGACATTGTTTTCTCAATTCCATTTGAAAATGTATACCTCTTTGATGGAAAGACGGAACATGTTATTTGATTTCGAAAAATGATGTAAGGCACTGACACTCTAATAGCATTTGCTGAAAGTTTTTTCAGGAATTGTTATTAGAGTGTTTTTCGATTCTTTATAAAAAACTTTCCTCCAATGGCTATTTTTGCATGAAAAAACTGCGATGATCTTTTTCTTGTGATTTGAGATGCAGGAATGACAAAGTACAAGGAGAAAAGTTAGCATTACGAACCTTTTTCATAAACCAGGTATGCCTTATGATGAGATTTTTGATCAATAGAATGATTATTTCGGGCTTCTAGCCCACCCCAGTCACAGTTCAGCGCAGTCTGACCGCGCTTCAGATCATTTTATACAATCCGCAGTTCAGCTCATAGCAAACGTCAATGAGCGCATAGTAAGGTATTCAGTTAATGATCGCTTGCTGAATATTCGCGAACATTGACTTCGTCTTGATGGCGATTGTCAGGATTTCGCCGACCACGCCGACGATGAAGCCTCAAAAACAATCATTGGGGTGGTCGACTCATCCATTCTAATCGCCATCTGCGACGAAGTAAATGTCCGCTTTATCTGCGAATCCAATCGCTGCCTCCCTGCCTCCTCCTAAGCCTCTCATAATAATATCACCGCATTTATCCCT
>ONVN01000218.1 GCA_900321295.1 uncultured Eubacteriales bacterium | reverse complement strand
TTCACGCAGCTGGGCGGATGCAATCTGTTTCATGATACATGAGGCTCCTTCCGTTATTCAATCCTCGCCGGCATTTTCAAGGAGTTCGACAATTGTTCATCCACATAACAGATGATCCGGTGTCTTTTTGCAGGCGCGGATTGCTTTCATGTCAGCGATGGATACCGTTTCACTCCTCCCATCGCTGCTGCATATGCATCGTCGTCTTCCGCATTCGGCGGAAGTATCATTGCCATATGTGGGATGCCGGGACATTATAGCAAAGGGGACCTGAAGTTTCAAGAAGAAATAGAGACGGAGAAAAGTGGTTTCTCATGGGCCACAACACTTTCACCGTCAGGGCTGCAGGGAATGTGCAGGAGATTGCCGAGCAAAAGCGAAATTGTCAGGGAAGAAACAGATGGTCCGCTTCGTTGATTGACTGAAGACGCAATGCGTACCAAGGAGGTATATTGGATGAAGATCAGACGGATTTTGGCAGTTCTGCTGGCTGCGGTTTTTCTCTGCAGCACGGCCTGTGCAGAAGGGAACCTCTCCGAACTCTATCAGGCAGTGGAACAGTTTATCGAAGCGACAGGCAATGTCACCCTGACAGGAAGAGCAGCATTCACGCTGAACGGCGACTGTTTTAAAACCATTTCCCTGGAATATCTGCGGGAAAACGATCTGGATCACTACAAGGATGTGAATTTCTGGACGAAGGGAAAGAACGGAAAGCCCTACGAATCGGGCTATACCATTCTTGCAAAAGACGGTCTGGCGGATGCATGGGATAAATACAGCCACTATTATGAGCGGGATGTGGATTATTCAGAGCGGAAGTCCCTGCTGAACAGGGATACCATGGTTGTTTACCAGGAGGCCCTGAAAATCGTGCTTGGACTGGCAGAAGGAGCCCTTCAGCCTTTTGTGACCGTGGAAAACACGCAGGGGAAAACCACCTACTGGGTCGCGGCCGAAGGCAGGGCACTTCCGGACGTGCTCAGGCAGGCTGCAGAAACCGGTATCCGGTTTGCTTTGTCCAATTATCTGTATGTGCATCTGCCGGAATATGAGAAAATGCCGCCTTACCATTCCATGGATTACAGTTTTCTGGAAATGTTCCCGGTCCTTTATCAGGAAACCTACGGGGAGGAAATGCCCGAAGGCTTCTATGAACGCATGTCCAGCCTCGAAACAGGAACGGATGAGGAATGGGAACGGTTTGGAACGGTATACGGGAAGTGCATGACCCGGGTAGGAAAAGCAAATCAGCAGTATACAGATGGTTACAGTGTTCTGCATCCGGATGGAACGCTCGACCACTATGAAACGTACCTGGAGTATCTTCACGGGACAGAAAGCTGCTATGTGCTGTATGAAGATTATGAGGCAGCCGTGGCCAATTTTGTCCGGATCGCCGTCGAAGAGGGCATGATCAAACAGGAGGAGACCGTTGGGAAAACAAATGATGAGCTCGCAGAAGAGCTGAATATGTATGATTATTATAAGGCGCTGGGTGTTGCCCAAAAGGCGGTTGTGGCATATGTGCGGGAAGACGGCACCTGCGACTTCTTTGCATCCGAGTTTGAATCCAGCGTTGAGCACGCGGATTCTGTAACCATGGGTATTGTGAATGGCATTCGGAACTTTGAGCTGGGTGAAGTGCTCGGAAATGTTACGCTGGATGCCGAGGGAAGGCTTGTCTCAGCCGAGGGAACCGTCGAGCTGCTGATTACGGCGTATGATGAAACGGTGCATTCTGTCGTGATGACCTTTTCCGGCGCAGCAGAGAATTATGGCACGACGAGCCTGAAAACCGCAGAGGAAGCATGGAATGCCCTTCAGGAGGAGACAAGACCTGCTCCATAAGAGAGGCTGCTGAAACAACGGCTATCCAGCCGGAGAGACAGCATAACAGAAACATTTTCAGGAAGTGACATTACCTTCGGGTTCTGCCGCTTCCTTTTTTGATGATTTCAGCACGTATTCCCGGAAGGATGGCCCAGGACAGGGTTGACAGGAAGAAGAATTCAATATAATATAACGACTGTTGTATAACAAATGTTATATGATAGGAAAGGGATGTCTATGCCGCCCAAGACAAGAATTACGCGGGAGATGATCCTGGAAGCGTCCATTGCAGTCGTCCGGCGGGAAGGGTTCGAGCAGATCAATGCGAGAACGGTTGCCCGGGAACTGCACTGTTCCACGCAGCCGGTCATGTATCATTTCTCAACGATTGATGCTCTGAAGCACGCTGCCTATGCATGCGTGGACCAGATGCACTCGGATTACCTGATGGCGATTCAGCCGGAGCAGGACCCGATACTGGGAATTGGTCTCAACTATATCCGCTTTGCCGTGGAAGAGCCGCAGCTGTTTCGCTTTCTGTTTCAGTCGGGATATGCAGAGGAAAGCAGCCTCCTGCAGATGATCGACTCGGAGGAATTAATCCCCGTGATGGATGCGATGCAGGAAGGCTGCGGTCTGGACAGGAAACAGACAAGAGGCGTGTTTCTGACAGTGGCGCTGTTTGCCCACGGATACGCCAGCATCATTGCCAACAACCACCTGGAATATGATGAAAAACTGATTGCAGATCATCTGGAACAGGCCTGGAATGGCGCAGTGCTCGCAGCGACACAGGAGGCAGAAAGATGAAAGTGATACTTTATGACCTCGGTCATGAATTCGATGCGATGATCAAAGAGAGATGTGACTGTGCAATTGCAGCCGACGGAAAGTATGCTCCCTGCCAGGGCTGCTTCGGGTGCTGGACTAGGCATCCGGCGGAATGCAGCATGAAGGACAGCCTGCAGCAGGTGTGCCGTATCATCGGACGGGCGGATGAACTGGTAATCATTACAAAATCGCTCTACGGCGGATACAGCGCAGCCGTCAAGAATGTGCTGGACCGTTCAATCGGAACATCAACCCCTTTCAGCACCTATCGCGGCCGGCAGATGCACCACACGCTGCGGTATGGAAAGCATGATCTGTGGAAAGTCATCGCCTACGGAGAAATGACGGAAGCGGAGAAGGATACGCTCCGTTATATGGCGGAACGGAATGCGCTCAATGACGGGTATCAGCGGTCGGAAGTGGTATTCCTGAACAACCCTGCAGAACTGGAGGCACAGCTATGAAAACCGTATTGATCAACTGCAGCCCGAAAAAAAGCTTTTGTGCTTCTTCTTATTTCATCTTCCTGCAGAAAATGTTTGTCCGGGGAAACAAGGTGACGGAACATCTGCGGACGCCTGCGGATGATGAACGGATTCTGAATCAGGTCCGGGATGCCCAGGCCGTGGTTTTTGCACTTCCCCTTTATGTGGACAGCATTCCTTCCCATGTGCTCCGGTTTCTGGAAAAAATGGAGGCATTCTGCAGAGAGAACAACCTGCATCTCACCGTCTACTGCATAGCCAACAACGGCTTTATTGAAGGAAAACAGAATGAACCCCTGATGCAGGTTTTCGAGCATTTCTGCGCGAGGGCAGAACTTGCGTGGGGCGGTGGTGTCGGGATTGGCGGCGGCGTCATGCTGAATGTGACCCGCATCCTGTTCGTGGTTCAGGCAGGCCTTCTGCTCCTGAACATCCTCCTCAGCGTCTCGCATGGCGGCACGTTTTTTCCGAGAGACAGCTGGATCAGTTTCGGAGAGAATACGGCGCTGCTCCTGTTCTTTAACCTGGGTGTGCTGTTTTTCCTGGGCCGCATGGGACAATACATCTCCAGAACAGCATTCGCCGGAAAGAAGTACACCCGCATCCTGATTCCGTCGTTTGTTTTCATCCTGTTTGCGGACATCTTTTTTATCATCATCTCTCTGTTTGAGGGAGGACTCTTCCGGGGCTGGCTTTCCAAAAAAGAAATCAGCTGAGCGAAGACTTCCTCAGGAGGAAGAAACGGTTCTGTCCTGTCCACCGGTTCAGACCGTCGGTTGAGCACCCGCCTGCATAGGGCGGGTGTTTTTACGCAAAAGAAACAGCCCGTGCGGATGCACGGGCTGTGAAAAAACCAATCAGAAGCGGAGGCGCTCTTCAATCCAGCTGCGGAGCTCAGTGAGCGGGACACGGACCTGTTCCATGCTGTCACGGTCGCGGATCGTGACGGACTGGGTCTCTTCGGTTTCGAAGTCAACACAGATGGTATAGGGCGTGCCGATTTCATCCTGACGGCGATAACGCTTGCCGATGGAACCGGTTTCGTCATAATCGACCGGGAAGTACTTGCACAGATCATCATGGATCTGGGAAGCCAGCGCGCCGAGCTTGTTCTTCTGCAGGGGCAGAACGGCAGCCTTGAAAGGCGCCAGTGCCGGATGCAGGTGCAGCACATTGCGGACATCGCCGCCTTCGAGTTCCTGCTCTTCATATGCATTGCACAGGAAGGCAAGCACTGCGCGGTCAACACCCAGGGAAGGCTCGATGCAGTAGGGGATATAGCGCTCGTTGGTGACCGGATCAAGGTATTCCATGGATTTGCCGGAATGGTTCTGATGCTGCGTCAGGTCGTAGTCGGTACGGTCTGCAACGCCCCAGAGTTCGCCCCATCCGAAGGGGAAGAGGAACTCAAAGTCTGTGGTCGCCTTGGAATAGAAACTGAGCTCTTCCGGATCATGATCGCGAAGACGCAGGTTCTCGTCCTTCAGGCCGATGGAGAGCAGGAACTGATGGCAGAAGCTGCGCCAGTAGTCAAACCACTCCAGGTC
>ONVN01000217.1 GCA_900321295.1 uncultured Eubacteriales bacterium | reverse complement strand
TGTGTCCCGCCAGGTAGGCAGACATAAATCCACCATAGCTGCCACCGAGGATGCCAACCCTCTCCCTGTCCAGACAGGGAAAGGAACTGAGTGCGGAATCAACGAGCGTCAGGACGTCCCCTGCAGCACCTTCTGAGAATTCTTCACCGGTATGCTGATATTCCGGGCCATATCCGCTGGAACCTCTTGGATTGGGCAGAAGAACAGCGAAACCCCGGGAGACAGCTGCCTGTTTTTCCACTTCCAGGGCATCGGAGTACAATCCTTCAGGTCCCCCGTGGACCCAGACCAGAAGAGGCACGGAACAGGTTGCGGCCTCTTCGGGCAAAAGCAGCCATGCGTGCAGACAGGCTTTGCCATCCTGAGACGAGGCAGTGATGGCAAGCGAAGGAACGGCATCTTCTTCAGGATATGCATTCTCCGTGATCAATGAAAAAGAGGATTCCGGCTCTTCTTTCAAAGGACAGATCTGCGGTTTGTGTGTGCTGTCTCCCCAGAGAACAGCAGCATGGTTTCCGGAAGCGGTGACTTCAAAAACAGAACCTGCATGGGAAAGGCAGGGTTCTGCACAAAGCGTTCCATCGGTTTCCTGGATCCGATAGAGTCCCAGGGTTCCCTGGGATATGCCAACCACAAGGAAGCCATTCTTCCAGACCGTCAGAAGCCTGGGAGTATCGGGGGAAAGATCAGCATAAACGTTTCCGCGGCCAACGATATCCGGGAGTCCAGCAACCGGTTCAGAAGGTCTGGAAGCATCCAGCCAGATTCTTCGGAGTGTCAGATCGGGACTATCATCCCAGTAACCGGGGGCCAGGATGTACTGCCCGCATGGAGAAAACACCGGAGCGAAGCCCCCTGGGACAAAGTTCTCACAAAGCTTCGTCTCGCTTCCGTCTTCCAGATTCAGCAGGGTCCACTGTTTCCGACCGTAAACCATGCAGTTTTCAAAGCATGCCGGGAAACGCCAGTCACTTTCCCCCTCCTGGAGCATGCGGAAGACAGGTGGCTTCATAGCATTTGCAGCGGAAGGCAGGTCCACCAGGAGCAGGCGGTAATGGTATTTCTTCAGCATGCCATGGTCTGCATCACGCCGATAGGGGAGCTCCTCTGCAGAAAGATAGGGCTTTTCACATGCCTGACTGCGGCGTTCCCGGATCAGGACCTTTCCGTTGTCTGTCAGCGAGAAACCGTAAACCTGCCAGCCATCTTCGGCAAAGGTGAAGCCGGAAGTGGAACAGAAATGGCCGGAGGCAAGATAACAGGTGTTCTCACCATCGGAAGCCGGGCTGGGATCGGGATCTGCAGGCAGTTGGAAAAACGCACTGTCTGTTTTTCCGGGATGCACTTTGCAGACGGAACGTGAGCCATCCCAGGAATAGGCAGCATAAAGGACGCTGCCATCCCCGGCTGCAAACAGGGAAGATGGACAGACCAGATGGGAATAGCGGTTCGGTTTCATCTGGATGCGTCACCTCCCAAGTGTGCGGTCAGAAAACGGGTCATCTCTTCAAGTGCTGCAGATTCTGCAGACAAGGAAAAGGTATGTCCTTCCCCTGGAAACAGGACGAGACGGCTTGGAAGGTCCGGATGCAGGGCTTTCATGAGTACAAAAAGCTCATCTGCCTGAGCACTCGGCACCTGCAGGTCTGCCTCCCCGTGCAGGATCAGCAGGGGAGCAGATATTTCCCGTATATTCTCAAGGACACAGTCTGCAGCCAACGCATGAATCTGAGAATGAAGACTGGTTTTCGGATCTGCGGAAATGACATCCGTAAGAGCCAGCGCAGAGAGCGGATCGATGAGTGCGCTCCGGATCAGGGCGGCGCGAAGCTGTTTGGTCTGGCTCATTGCATAGACAGCCAACGTTCCATAGGCACCGCAGCCATAGAGAACGACCGGAAGATCGGAGGGAAGGCCAAGAAGAACCGATGCGAGAGTCGTCCAGGCAGAGTGCACTTCCGACAGACTCACGCGGCAGGTTGATGGCTGTTCAGCAAAGGGACTCACCAGACGCGCGTCAAAACCGGGAAGATGCAACGGAGGTGTTTCGGCAGGTCCGAGGGTGATCAGAAGAGGTGTGCGGTCGGACATAGGAGCCATCCTTTCTCATGCATGCGGAAGTTCATCCGAACGATGGCACGCCACAAAATGTCCTGGGGAGATTTCGCGAAGCGGAGGCACGGATTGTCTGCACAGATCGGCAGCATGCGGACATCTTCCGGCAAAAGGACAGCCTGAGGGCAGATTGACAGGACTGGGAACATCCCCAGTAAGCACCATGCGCTGGCGGCTTTTTTCTACGACGGGGTCCGCAATCGGAATTGCCGAAAGAAGAGCACGCGTATAGGGATGGCGGTTTTCAAGATAAATGTCTTCACTGTCAGCAATCTCAACAATAGAACCGAGATACATCACAGCAATACGGTTGGCAATCTGACGTACCATGCTCAGATCATGTGTGATGAAGAGATAGGCCATATGGTTTTCTTTCTGGAGACGCTTCAGGAGATTCACGACCTGAGCCTGAATCGACACATCCAGCGCGGAGATGGGTTCATCGCAGACGATGAGCTTCGGGGAAAGAGACAGAGCGCGGGCGATGCCGACCCTCTGACGCTGACCGCCTGAAAATTCATGTGGATAGCGGTCTACATGACTCTGGTTGAGACCAACATCATGCAGAAGCGACATGATCTGCTTCTCGCGTTCCTGCCGGGAATTCGTGATCCGGTGTATGTCCATTCCTTCGGCCACTGTATCGCCGATCACGCTCAGCGGGTCCAGAGATGCATACGGATCCTGAAAGATCATCTGAACCTTGCGGGTATATTCTTTGCGTTCACGTCTGGAATAGGACCAGATATCCCGCCCTTCGAAGAAAACCTGCCCTTGGGAGGGCTTGTAGAGCCTGAGAATGGTTTTTCCAAGCGTGGATTTGCCGCATCCGCTTTCTCCGACCAGCCCGAGCGTTTCACCTTCATGGATGACAAGATCGACACCGTTGACGGCGGTAAGGATGCCCTGTTTCACTTTGAAAACCGTTTTCACATTTTTCAGTTCGAGGAGCACTCTCGGTTCAGACATCCTGATCGGACCTCCATTCTTTTTCCCCGTGCAGGCGGATGTAGTCCGGATGACACAGATAGCATGCGGACCAGTGTCCTTCTTCGGGGAGAGTATAGGCCTCCGGTTCCTGACGGCTGCATACAGACATGGCATAACGGCACCGTGCAGCGAACGGGCAGCCTTTGGGCGGAGCAATCAGATCCGGAGGCATGCCGGGGATAGAGGGCAGCGCCTCCTGTGTGCGCTCATCCAGACGCGGAACACTTTCGAGAAGTCCCCAGGTGTAGGGATGGCGCGGATGGTGGAAGATTGTGACTGCGTCTCCATGCTCGACGATTTTGCCTGCATACATCACATAGACACGGTCCACCATTTTGGCTACGACGCCCATGTCATGGGTGATAAGAACAATGGAAGTGTCCAGCTTATCCTTGAGGCTGTTCATCAGGTCAACGATCTGTGCCTGAATAGTGACATCCAGCGCTGTCGTCGGTTCATCGGCGAAGAGTACGGCGGGGTCGCAGATCAGTGCCATGGCAATCATGATGCGTTGGCGCATGCCACCTGAAAGCTGATGCGGATATCGCTTCATGTTTTCTTCAGGATTGGGGAAGGAAATGATACGGAGAATATTCAGTGCCTTTTCACGCGCCTCCCTGTGAGAAACAGGGTGGTGCTGGAGATAGACCTCCATGATCTGACGGCCAACCGTCATCGTCGGATTGAGAAAGGTAAACGGGTCTTGAAAAATCATGGACATTCGGTTTCCCAGAATACTGCGGATTTCCTTTTCAGAAAGCGACAGGATATCGGTGCCTTCAAAAAGGACTTCACCGCCTTTGACGGAGCCGGAAGATTTCGGGTTCAGACCAATGGCCGTCTTGATGGTAACACTTTTCCCGCATCCGCTTTCACCGACAATGCCGATGGTTTCTTTCCGGTTCAGATACCAGCTGACGCCGCGCACGGCCTGGACTGAGCCCTGAAACATGTCAAAGGTAACTTGAAGGTCACGGACCTCCAGGATTTTATCAGACATGGCGGACCTCCTTATGTGCGCAGGCGCGGGTCCAGTGCATCGCGCAGACCATCGCCGACGAGATTGAAGCTGAGCATGGTGATGCCCACCATCATGCAGGGAATGATGAACTGGTAGGGATAATAGCGGAAGTTTTCACCGGCTGACTTGATCAGCTGCCCCCAGGAAGGAACAGGCGGCGTAACACCAAGACCGATATAGCTGAGGAAGGCTTCATAGAAGATAACGCTCGGAATCGACATCGTAATGGAAACAACACGATATCCGAGAATATTGGGAATCAAACGGCGGAGAATGATCCACCCTGCCGAGCCGCCGAGTGTTTTGGAGGCTACGACGAAATCCCGGCCTTTGAGCTGCAGAACCAGTCCTCTGGTGGAACGCGCAGCTCCCATCCAGCCGGTGATGGAAATTGCGATGATCAGAGTCACAATATTTCCCGAACCGAAAACCAGCATCAGGAGAATCATATAGATCAGACTGGGAATGCCCATGAGAACATCAATCATCCGCATGATGACCATGTCTACCTTGCCGCCAAAATATCCGGAGATTCCGCCGATGGCCATGCCGATGAGTTCAGGAAAGAGGGTGCCAAGAAGGGCGATCAGGAGAGAAACCCGGCCGCCTTCCCAGACACGTGTCCAGATATCACGGCCCATGGTGTCCGTACCGAACCAGTGTACACTGTCGGGAGGAAAATTGATGACGCTGTAGTCGTTGGTCCGGTAATCAAAAGGATTCATGCCTGGACCGATCAGCACCAGGAGGATAAGCAGGGCAATGACGAACAGGCTGACAAAAGCCGCCTTGTTTTTCTTGAAATTGCGCCATACATCTTTCCAGTAGGTTGTCTTTTTGCGCTTGGACTCGGGATCGAGGCCGATTTCCCCACCAATCGGTTCAAAATCAAGCTCGGTCAAAGGTGTCTGGCTCATTTTGCTGCCCCCTTTACGGTTTCACGGATTCTCGGATCGATGAAACCATAAAGGACATCGACCAAGAGATTCAGGGTGACCAGGAAGGTGCCGTAGAAGATGGTCAATCCCATGATCAGTGGATAATCAAGGTTGGTGATGGAATCAACAAAGTAGCGGCCAAGCCCGGGAATGAGAAACATGCTTTCGACAACAAAAGAACCCATCATGATGCCGGCAATTCCGGGACCGAGGTTGGCAATAAGAGGCACCAGGGAGTTTTTGAATTCATGGTGCAGGACGACTTTCCAAAGAGGAAGCCCTTTTGCTCTCGCGGTCATCACATAGTCCTGTGTCATGGTACTGAGCATGGAGGCACGCATGGCACGCGTATTGCCTGCAATAGTGCCAAGTCCCAGAACAAAAGCAGGCATGATGATCTGCTGTACGGAACCCCAGCCAGTGACCGGGAGAATGCGGAGAACAACACCAAGCAGCCACCGCAGGAGCGGTCCGATGACCATGGACGGCATGGCAATGCCAAGCACGGCAAAAATCATGAGCAGATAGTCCGGCCATTTTCCACGGAATTGTGCACAGAGAATGCCAAAGAGATAACCGATCATTTCTGCAATGATAAAGGAGATCAGCCCAAGTTTGGCAGATACCGGAAATGCTTCGGCAATGATGTCAACAACGGTACGGCCGACCTTTTTTATGGAATAGCCGAGGTTGCCGCGCAGGAGATTGCCCATATAGATGAAATACTGTTCGACTACCGGCTTGTCCAGACCATAATATATGCGCTGCTTTTCCTGAACCTGAATCTTTGTGGTCAGGGAAGCAAACGGATCACCGGGGATCAGTTTCATCATAAAGAAGGTTGCTGTTGCAAGAACAAAAACGGTGGCAATTGCAATCAGTACCTTCTGAAGGATATATTTTGCCATGGGAATCCTCCTTCTCATCGAAGAAAAGATAGAAGAGCGCCGACGAGAAAAGTCCGCCGGCGCTGATAAGAACGTTTTTCGATTTTACTTGGTCAGAGAAACAATATTCAGGGTGCCGCCGGAGGTGACATAGAGATTATCGTAGCTCTGAGGGGCAACCACGTGATTGACGGTCCAGGTCGTGATGATGCCCAGCACGTTTTCACAGAAGAATGCTTCGAGGTCAGCATAGGTTGCATAACGTTCTTCCAGAGAAGAGGCAGCAACCGTTTTCTTATAAAGGGCATCGAATTCCTCATTGCTGTAACCGCGAAGAGCAGTGTACTGCTCGGTGGTGAAACCGGAGAGATAGCTTTCGCAACTGTCCGGCACAGATGGCGCATTGCCGCCGAGCCAGAAATCATAGTTGCCGCTCATGGCATTGGAAATCATATCCTGAATGGTGACGGCTTCGATGACTGTCTCAATGCCCAGAGCATTGCGCCACATATCCTGAACCGCTGCCAGGGTGTCAATGGACCCCTGGGATTCATAGCACATAAGGCCAAATGTGGGTACTTGTTCCAGCGTGACACCAAGTTCTTCAAGCGCTTTGTTCAGATATTCCTTGGCGAGCTCGGGATCACCGGCAGTGGGCCAGGCTTCATAATCAGGATTGGCAGCATAGGGGGCTTCAGAAGGCGCGGTCAGACGGTTAGCAGCTGTTTCACCCTTCCGTACAGAAAGGACCATGTTGTCACGGCTGAGAGCAAGGTTCAAGGCCTTGAGGAAATTGGTATTGCCCATGAACTTGCCGGTTTCTTCTGTCTTGCCCTTGTGGTTGACGTTGAGACCCTGGTAGGATTCGGTGTAGGAAACCTTGACGACATAACCAGCATCCTGCACAGTCTGAAGCTGCTGGGGATTGGTGAAGTCGCAGATGTCGAGCTGACCAGCAAGAATCATATCCACAGCCGTATCGCCGGAAGCACCGATGATGACCTGAATCTCATCAAGCGTTGCAACATCCGCATTATAATAGTTGGGATTCTTGACCAGCGTAACAGAAGCGTCGGAAATCCATTCCTTGACCATGTACGGACCGTTGCAGAGATAGGTTTCAACGGAGGAACCCCAGGTTTCGGGATACTGGCTGACAATGGCTTCTTCCAGTGCGCCGTAAAGGCTCACAGAAGTAAAGGTGCTTTCATAAGCAGGATATTCAAAATTGTATTCAAGGGTGAGATCATCGATGACCTTGACACCAACTGTGTCAGCAGCAGCTTCACCGCTGAAGTAGGCAAGGGAACCGGTGATTCCGAAGCTGGCGTTGCCATGGGCAGCTGCGGGATCGATGGTTCGGAGCAGGTTATAACGGAAATCTTCTGCGGTGATCTTGGTTTCGCCGTCCGAATAGGTTAGGCCATCACGAAGGTGGAATGTCCAGGTTTTTGCATCCTCGCTCTTTTCCCAGCTTTCTGCGAGTCCAGGCACATATACGCCGTTGCCTGCGTCGCGGATCAGGGTTTCAGCCGTCTGTTCAATAATGAAATTCGCACTGTCGAGGTTTACTTCGGCATAATCGAGCGTATTGGGATCATAGCTCATGCCAACACGTACGACATTGGCATCATCAGCAAAGACAGGCAGAGCGGATGCAAGAAAGCACAGTGCCACGAGGCAGGCAAACAGTTTTCTCATAATGAATGGCCTCCATATACGTGATCTTTTGCTCAGCTTGAGCAGTTAAGCCTAATTGAAACATACCTTCCATAAGAAGTCAATTCAACAGCTGTTCTTTATATGTACTTTTTGTATGTACTTTTGGGCTACAGATAGTTTCGGAACCACTGGAGCATGGTCTGATAATAGTGCTGCTGCTGACGGGGCTCCGTCGGCTGATTGTGCGGCGTGTGCGGGTAGAGTACCATACGGACAGGAAAATCCGGTGCATGTGAATCACGCAGGGCAACAAAGAGCTGATGGGCACCTTCGACAGGACACCTGAGGTCCTCCATTCCATGAAGAATCAGGAAAGGCGCAGAGACCTTTTCCATTCCCATGATTTCGGAATGCTCCACTTCATGGTCCATAAATTCCCCATAGGTCGGATACTCTCTGGAACTGCCCTGCATATCGGAGGATGCATAGGAAATCAGCCGGTTGACCGTGCTTCGCTGGGAAATGTATGCCTTGAAAAGTGAACAGCGGGTGGCGGCGTAATTCGTCATATACCCGCCATAGCTTCCACCGGTCAGACCAAGACGGTCACCGTCAATCCAGGAATAACGCCGGATGGCTTCACGGACAAACAGAAGAATATCAGTGTAAGCACTTCCGTCAAAGGCACGGGAAATGGTGCGATGAAGATCACCATATCCCGAAGAGCCCCTGGGATTACAGAAGATGACGCCGAAGCCTTCACCGGCAAAGGCCTGCATTTCCAGGTCAAAACTGTTGGTATAAAACGGATGCGGTCCACCATGGACGTAAACGATACAGGGATACTTCCTGCCTTCTTCCATTTCCTGAGGCGGAAGGCACCAGCCGTGTACCCGGCTTTCTCCGTCCAGGGTCTTGGTGGAGAAGGAGGAAGCCTCTGAGAGTGCAACCGTATGCAGATAATCGGAGTCGGACTGGTACAGAATGCGCACTTCGCCTGTCTGCTCATGGAGAAGAACATATTGTTCGGGAAGGTTGGTTGCGGCCCGGGCTGCGAGAATCCACCCATTGCCTGCAGGGGATATTCCGTTATAGCAATAATCCTCTTCTGTCAGGCGGAGCGGTGCATTGCGTGTACCATCAAGGGCGACACGGTAGACAGAGCCAATCCCCATGTATCCTGCACAGAAGAGCACGGATTTCCCGTCACTGGAGACGATGGTCTTTTCAAGTCCGGAGCCGATGCCTGCATTGTAGGCGAACTGAACCGTATCAAAACAGTCTTCCGTCTGGCGTGAAATCGGGGTCAGCACTCCGTTTTCCAAAGAAAGACGATACAGCGTACACGCGGGATAGGTTGCTTCATGCGAGGCCTTCTGAGGCATGTCCAGAATCCCGATGATCAGCCATTTTCCGTCGGGAGTGCATACAGGACGGACAGGATTTGGATAGGAGACAACCATGCGGTCTTCTGTGAGACGACGAATTTCACAGGTATGGATATCAATGGACAGGACATCCATGGCAATCGAGTTTTCTTTGTCGCAGTAGAGATTGCTCTCACAGATGACATGTTTGCTGTCCGGTGCAAAGCAGGCATGCATGAAATGGGAGTTCCCACGGGAAATCCGCCGGGGTTCGCCGGAGCCGTCAGAGGGGACTACGAAAAGCTGCAATACACTTGGACGTTTGAACCCCATCCCGTCAAACTTGTATCCGAAGTCTTCGATGGCGACAGGATCCAGCGTGTGATCCCAGGCACTGCCCATCTGCGGCATGCAGACCGGTGAAACGCCGGTGGCACTTTCATCTGCTGCAGGTGACGTGAAGACCAGCCATTTTCCATCCGGGGACCATTGCGGGTCCATGACCGGAGCCGGGAGATGGGTTAACGCAAGGATATCTCCGTCCAGGGTGGCAACGCAGAGCTGTGGGCCGCGTGGACCGGTCTGGAGAAAGGCAAAACGGGTATGGCCCGATGCAGGGACCGGGTTGGACCCCTCGCAGAGGATACGGTCTTCTCCTGTGGAAACATGGTGCAGGAGAATGCGGCTGAATCGTTTCTTCTGCTTTTCATCCCAGACGGAATCGGAAAACAGCAGACTGTCTGTTTCGGGAAGATAGGTGCCGCAGGCAATGCGCTCACGGGTGAGAAAATCATGAAAAGAGGAATGTTTCAAGCCCTTTCCTCCTCTCCGTTTTTCAGATAGGTGTCAAACCAGCTGACCATTTCCTGAACATGCGTAATCCGATGGGGAAGAAGTCCTTCCCGGGAGACATTGTGGTTGGCACCGGGGAACATAACCAGACGGACAGGGACCTCTGGACGGCGTTCATGCAGTCCGATGAACATCTGTTCGCTCTGCTCAAAGGAACACCGGAAGTCATTGTAGCCGTGGAGCAGAAGCAGCGGTGTCCGGATCTTGTCCAGATCACGGATAATTGAAGTCCTGGAGCGTTCCATAAGACAGTCACGGATGACCACTTCCCCGGGCTTCTTTCTCGAACTGTAGAAACCCATGTCGCCTGTTCCGTAGGAGGTGGCTTTGTTGACAAATACACGCTGACCGACTGCAGCGCGGAAACGGTTTGTACGCATGATGATCTTGCAGGTCATATATCCGCCATAGCTGCCACCCGTGATGCCCACACGGTCGGGATCAATGAACCCCAGAGAAACAGCGGCATCCAGGGCGTCCTCCATGTCATGGATGGCCGTATCCGACCAGGAGATTTCCTCATCACAGAAAGAAAGTCCGTACCCGGAGGAACCTCTCGGGTCACAGCAGATCACCGCGAAACCTGCAGCTGCAAGAATGTGCAGCTCATGCCAGAAGTCCTGGGTGTAACAGACCTCCGGTCCTCCATGCAGATAGAGGACAGCAGGATATTTTCTGTTTTCAACAAAAGGGACCGGCTTGTAGACTGTTGAGAAGATGACAACGTTCCCATCCCGCGAGCGTACACGCTGATGAATGACTTCGCCCTGTTCCAGCAGAGCGAGGGCAGGATTGGATGATGCCAGGGGATGGATCTCGCGATCTTTTCCGAGCATGCAGATTTCGGCCATGGTATGATCGTCTCCCCAAAGGCAGACAAAGCCAGCATGAACCGGTATGCATTCATGAAGGGAACCAGGGCCTGTATACACCGGATCAGGGACCTGGCATGCGCGGAGAGGAATACGGTAAAGATTTTCTGTGCCGTTCATGGCGCAGAGAAAATAAAGCGTGCTGCCCTGAAGATGCATCATATTCTGGTTTTCCCCATGCTGGGTACGGCAGATAGGGAAGCCATCAAAACCGGGCGTGGAAGGATGGGAAAAATCCAGGAGCTCAACAGCTTCACCGCTGCTCAGACTGCGCATTTTCAGGGTAAGCGCCATGGCGCTGCCTTCCATATGCCAGGCAGAATAGATGATGGAAAGACCATCACCGGTGAACAGGGCAGGATGATTGCCAATCAGATGGTCATCAGTCAGCTGGATCAGGTTGCTTCCGTCTGCATCCAGGACAAAGAGTTCTTCTGCGGAAAACAGCGGGCCGGTATGGGGCTGCCCGTGGCAGCAGATTTTGCGTCCGTCAGCAGATATCACAGCACAGGAAAGTGGGAAGAAATTTGGGATCAGTTCGGTTTTCAGGCTTGCAGGGTCAAGTGTGCCAAGGGTGGAAACAGAGCCATCCCGGACGCCAAACAGTTCATCCCGCTTGTAGTCGATTTCGCTGATTTCCAGAGGCCCCCATTCCCGCTGCCAGTCATACTCAGCTCTTTCTTCAGCGGTCATTTCCCTCAGGCCCCTGCCTTCGCGGATTTCCTCGGGCCAGAGCGGTGTTTCAAAGACCAGCCGGGAAGAAGCGACATCAAAACGGGTGATTCCATGCGGGACATGCGTGAGTATTTCAGCAGCCGCTGTATTGAGCGAATGTTCCAGCTGAAGGGAGAGAAGAACAGATTGCATGTCCAGCCGGGCAATCTGAGCATTTCCGGGAGCATCTGTCAGAAAATACAGGTAATTGCCATCGGGAGAAAAACATGGAGAAGACAGAGAAACATGCCGGTTTTCCGAAACAAGAGGAACGCGATGCAGGGAGTTGAGGTCAAGAAGGGAGATTTCCGTATACCATTTTCCATCTTCTCTTGAGGAGCGATGCTCCATATAGGCAGCAATGGTTTCATCGGGACTGATGGCAAGGCCGGACAAGCAGACCAGATCCCCGATGATATCGCAGGTCATATGTTTTTTCATACGGCCTCCGAATGCTCCAGCACATAGACAGCGGCCGCAACATCTTCCACTGCCAGGCCGAGTGCGTCAAAGATGGTGATTTCCTGGTTATCAAGCCTTCCAGGTTTTCTTCCGAGCAGAACTTCGCCGATCGAACCGACAATGGCATCTTCCGTGATCAGGCCTTCCTGGAGTGGTACGAGGAATTCCCCGGATTCACGCTTCATGGCACTGACCTGGTCTGCATAAAGGCGGGAGATGGCAACAAGGTCCGAAGCAACCTCGCGTGTGGTTGGCGTGAAGGTTCCTACGGCATTGACATGGGTCCCGGGACGTATCATATCCCGTGTCAGATAGGCTTCCTTGGAAGGCGTCAGAGTACAGACAATGTCCGCATCCCGGACAGCCTCGCGGACAGAGGACGCAATCTCACAGGCAATACCATAGAGATGCTCGGTTTCCCGGACAAAAGCCTGTGCAGCTTCAGGACGGATGTCATAGACCACAATCCGGTCGATCGGACGTACGGCAAGGATTGCCGCAGTATGGGAACGGGCCTGGGCACCTGCGCCGATAAGGGAAAGCACATGGGCATCTTTTCTGGACAGGACATCCGTAGCCGCTGCAGAAACTGCCCCGGTGCGGATCTCGGTAACAGCCGTGGCGTCCACAAGTCCGGCCACGGTGGAATGCTCGCTTTCGAACACCATGACATACCCGATATGCGAAGGGTACTGTGTTCCTGCGTTTGGTGCATAGGCTGTGATGACTTTGGCGCCGTAATAGTTTCCAACCCATGCCGGCATGAAACCAAAGGCTGCGGTGTTGGGCATACGCGTGATCAGACGCGGAGGCATCTCATAACGGCCTTCCTCAAGCGCCATCAGAGCATCTTTCATCAGTCGGACACAGGTGGCAGCAGGGAGCAGGGCACGGACACCGGATTCTTCAATGATACGCATGATCTTCTTCCTTTCTTTCGGTTGATTGATCCCGGATGGATCGGGGCTATGCCCTCCAGTGTGCGGCAAAATAATCGAAACTATTTTCCAGACACTTGGGCGGAACGGCGAGATTATAGCGGTAGAACTGGCGGGAAACAGCATAGTCGCTTCCGTCATCGCCAAGGAACAATACCTCTTCAGACAGCTTGCGGGAAAGGGTGTCATCATCAAGGCCGAGTCCTGTATAGTCGGCCCAGATAACAAAAGTGCCTTCGGGATGGAAAACACGCACCCCTGGAACACACTGGGGAAGCCGTTCCTCAAAACGTGCAGTATTGGCATCCATTTGTGCATTCAGTGCGCGAATGAATGAAGCCCCATCCTCGGTATAAGCCTCCATCAGACCGGCATACAGTACCGGATCGATGGAACCGTAGTGGTCGGCGTACTTCTGATGGATGTATGCTTCCCGGAGTCTGACGGAGGGAATGAGAAGATTGGCATGATTGATACCGGTCAGACTCATGCATTTTCCAAGGGATGTGCAGGTCATGGCATAGTCACGGCCGTGGGAAACATGAATGTAGGGAAAGACGGGACCGACGCGTGTGATTTCGGCAAAGATTTCGTCGCAGAAAACAGGCATTCCGTGCTTTTCCGAAAGAATGGCAATATTCTCGAGCTCATCTTTTGTCAGTACACGTCCGGTGGGGTTGTTGGGGTTGGAGAAGACAAGAAGGCCATTCCCGGGATCTGCCATTTTCTGTTCGAGGTCCTGCCAGTCAATCCGGTAAACACCTTCAGCATCCGGATGCATCTGCGAGCCGATGGTTTCCAGCCCCATCCGGGAAGCTGCCTGCGCATAACGGTTGTAGCCGGGTTCCAGGACAAGGAGCTGTTTGTGACCAGGGAGGAGAAAAAGGCGGATGGCCGTAGCGAGTGCAAAGATCGTTCCGTGGGTTGGAACGATCCAGTCGGGATCACACTCAAATGCGCGTACATGCCGCATCCACCACACAACCCTCTCGTTGTACGCATCCGTCTGGAGTGTGAACGCGTACATCCCTCGGTCGGCACACTTCATGACGCCTCTTGAGAAAGCAGGACAGGTTGGAAATTCAAATTCGGCTCCCCAATAGGTGACAAGGCCTGCCTGCCGGACCGCTTCCGGGGTGAAGGCATCTTTCAGGGTTCCTGCGCCAACCCGTGACACTCTGGTGCTGAAATTATAATCTGTTGACAAACGCAGCCCTCCGATCAGGAAATGAACATGAAAGCAGCAAATCGAAGCGGAACGGCAGAAGACAAGCCGCCTGCCGTGAAAAGCAAACGTGCATCCTGGATACATGAAAGCAGGAAATGAAAAAGAAATGCAGGGAACAAAACAAATGGAGAAAATGCGGTGCTGCGATTTCTTCGTGATTCGATGAATAAACATATCTTATCTCATCCGGGAAAGTGAATCAAGGTTTTCCTTTGTGCAGGACTGGAGGCCGCCCTGCCGGCGGAAAGCGAATAAAAGCAGGGAAAGGACAGACGTATTACTTTACAGAGTGCGTGAAATCCGATACTATGAGCAGGAAAAAAACAATGGAGGCAGATAATATGCATGTGCTCAAGGGAAGGCTGCTCGACCTCGAAGCAGGCAGGATCGTAGAAAAAGGCCTGGTGGCATATGAGAACGACTGCATTCTCTATGCAGGTGAAGCGGATGGGTTTCCGGTCACGGAAGAAATGAGCATCACCGATGCCGGAACAGGTACGATTCTCCCGGGACTGATCGATTGTCATGCCCATCTGACCGGAGAGGAGAATGCAGGTTCCTTTGCCAATGGCCGGCTGTTTGGTGATCAGCTGCTCGGCGGTGCTTACCAGCTGGGTCTTCTCCTGGAGTCTGGCTTTACATCGGTGCGTGATATGAGTGAGGCCGGCCTGTATCTGTCCCGCGGCGTTGAACGCGGCGTGATTCCGGGACCGAGAATCATTCCGGGCGGAAAAGTCCTCGGGATTACAAGCGGACACGTGGACAGTTCGATTGAACAGGATCGGGACTATTACAATGCGCATGATCATCTGAGTTACCTGATGGACGGGCCGGATGAGTGCGTTCGTGGTGTCCGTGAACAGTTCCGGATGGGAGCAAAATTTATCAAGATCTGTGCTACCGGCGGTGTATCTTCCCCGACCGACCGGATTGATGATGTACAGTTCTCTCCGGAAGAACTGAGAGCTATCGTCGGGGAAGCAAAGCGTCACCACAGCTACGTGACAGCCCACTGCACGGGCTATGAAGGTGCATATCAGGCGCTTCTGGCAGGAGTGGAATGCATTGAGCATGGAGTCATGCTGACGCAGCGCGAGATTGATCTCATGGCGGAGAAAAAGGTGCCACTTGTCTCGACACTGGATATCAGCCTGCATGTGGCCAACATTCCGGGATTCCCCGACTGGATGCATCAGAAAGCTGTCCAGTGCAGAGAAAATAACCTGCGCACCATTGAGATGGCCAGAAAAGCGGGCATTCGGATTGCGCTGGGAACGGATTATTCGAATTCAAAAAATACACCGTATCGAAAACTGGGCAAGGAATTCCTGGCCATGCAGGAAGCCGGCATGAGCCCTGTTGAATGTCTGAGGGCGGGAACGATCCACGCAGCCCATGTCCTGCGCGTGGAAAAACTGGGCCTTCTGAAGGAAGGCTGGCATGCAGATATTGTTGTCTGCGATGGAAATCCGCTGGATACGCTCAGCTGTGTTGCGGATGCTGAACATATCCGATTTGTTGCAGCTAAGGGAAAGATTGTTAAAAACTGCCTGTGAGGTGAAAACGGATGGAACTGAATCTGAAATCTGCAGAAAGCTCTTTTTCCTCAAGACGTGAAATCGTATATGCTCGACACGGGATGGTCTGCACATCACAGCCTCTTGCTGCACAGGCCGGTCTGGAGGCTATCCGGCAGGGAGGCAATGCAGTGGACGCTGCAGTTGCTGCAGCGGCTGCCATGACGGTCTGTGAACCGACATCCAATGGACTTGGCAGTGATGCGTTTGCCATTCTGTGGATTGAGAAAGAGAAAAAACTGTATGGATTGAATGGCAGTGGAATATCGCCTCAGGGGCTTGCCTATGAAACGGTATGTGCAGCAGGAGAGGAAATGCCAAGACGCGGCTGGATGCCGGTGATGGTGCCAGGTGCCCCGGCAGCATGGCAGGCTCTGACGTCTCGCTTTGGAAAACGTACCCTCGCACAGAATGTGGAAGCAGCTGCTGTTCTCGCGGAAGAAGGTTATCCCGTCGGAGCGACCTGCAGTGCTGACTGGGAAGCCTCCTGGAAGCTGTTTGAAGCGCTTCGAACGACGGACCATCCTGCATGGCTTCAGCCATGGTTTGACTGTTTCGCACCAGGTGGACATGCCCCACGGCCGGGAGAAATATGGAAAAGCACCGATATGGCCAACACGCTCCGCGAGATTGGCAGAACAGAAAGCAGCTCTTACTATCATGGGGAACTGGCAGACAGGATCGATGCATTCTCAAAGGCCACCGGTGGTTTCCTGCGAAAGACTGACCTGGAAAACTATGCGGTAAAATGGGTTGCTCCGCTTTCGGTTTCCTACCGCGGTTATGATGTATGGGAACTTCCACCCAATGGGGATGGCATGATTGCTCTGATGACGCTGAATATTCTGAGCAACTTTGAATCCTCGGACAGATTCAGTGAGGACAGAGACGTACATCGGCGGATTGAAGCCCTGAAAAAGGCGTTTGCCGATGGACAGGAATATATTGCAGACCCGGTGCATATGCATCTGAATCCCGGGGAGCTTCTTCGGAAAGAATATGGGCAGACACGTGCTGCAGAGATTCTGGATACGGCTCAGATGCCGGTGCATGGTAATCCGAGAGGCTCCGGCACGATCTATCTGTGCACGGCCGATGGGGAAGGCAATATGGTCAGCTATATTCAGAGCAATTATATGGGATTCGGGTCGGGTGTTGTGGTTCCGGGAACGGGGATTTCTCTGCAGAATCGTGGATGCGGGTTTACCCTCAAAAAGGGGACACCGAACTGTTATGGACCGGGCAAAAAGGCTTTCCATACGATTATTCCGGGTTTTCTGACGAAAGATGGTGAACCGATGGGACCCTTTGGGGTGATGGGCGGTTTTATGCAGCCCCAGGGACATGTTCAGGTGCTGTGCAATCTGATCGACCTGCACCTGAACCCGCAGGAAGCGCTTGATGCACCGAGATGGCAGTGGACGGGCGGAAACCATATTCTTCTTGAACGGGATTATCCGGAAGCATTGGCTGAAAGTCTGCGGCAGCGCGGACATGAGATTGAAGTGGCCGAGCATTCCGGAACCTTTGGCCGAGGGGAGATCATTTTCCGTGCAGGGGATGGTGTTCTTGTCGGTGCAGCAGAAAAACGGGCAGCAGGCTATTGCGCAGCATGGTAAAGATCCTGTGCAAACAATGGCAACCGTCAAAAGCCGTGCAGACGGGCACGGCTTTTTGAATTCAGAAGTAAACAGGAAAAAAGAAGGGCAGATAGAAAAAAGCCTATTGTCATGAGTCAGATTCTTTGATATGCTCATCCTGACAAAAAGAGAAACAGAGGATGCAGATCATTCGCAGGATCATGTCCGAAGCACCATGGTATGCCGGGAATGATGGATTTTCAGATGTTCGGACAAAGCACAGCAAAGGAGGACGGCACCATGGAAATACGGTATGCTGACTGGATGCAGATGGAACGGAACTCAGGCAGGGTGAGTACTGCCCATGGAACTCAGCTGTTCCAGGATGACGTGCATGTGCAGCAGATGTTCCGGGATAATCGTCTTGTTGTGCAGCTGACAGCAGATTTGTCCCCGGTCAGTATGCTTTCCCTGAGATGGCATTTTTCGGAGAAAGAACGTTTTCACGAACCGGTGAAAGTCTATGGAGATGCATGGGAACGGGGATACGGTGACCTGGAATGGCGAGGGGTTGTTCCCGAGAGAATGATGCCTTGGGTCTGTGCACTCTCCAACGGGTCCGATCAGCAGCCGGATACAGATGCCCGGTGGACACAGTGCTTTGGGGTGATGGTACAGCCTGCAGCTTTCTGTATGTGGCAGCTTGATACAGACGGCATCACCCTTTGGATGGATGTTCGCAGCGGAGGCGAGGGCGTTCTTCTGAAGGGAAGAACTGTGACTGTCTGTGAGATTGTTTTCGGGTGCTATCAGGGGATGACGGCCTTTGAAGCCTTGAAAAGGTTTTATGATACCCTGTCTCCCAGCAGGCTCCGGCTGGAGCAGCCGGTTTATGGCTCAAACAACTGGTATTATGCATACGGAAAAAGCAGCGATGAAGACATCCGGAAGGATGCAGAGCTGCTTGCCGACCTGACAGATGGCCTTGAAAACCGGCCGTATATGGTGATTGATGACGGCTGGGAAAAGCATATGACGGATGGGCCCTGGAGTGCGGGAAATGAACGGTTCCCGGATATGAAAGCTCTGAGCGGAGCGATTCGGGACAGCCATGTTCTGCCTGGTATCTGGGTCCGTTATCTCGCGGACGGTCATGAGGAATGGAAGGTGGAGCAGGTAGCGAGGCTGCAGAGAGACCCGCATTATCTGGATCCTTCACATCCGCTGGTACTGGAAAGAATTGCAGAGGATACGGAACGGCTGACGATGCAATGGGGTTATCAGCTGATCAAGCATGACTTTTCCACCTGTGACCTGTTTGGATACTGGGGATTTCAGCGAAAAGGATTCCTTGCCGGGAGCGATTGGCATTTCTTTGACCGGGGGAGAACCAGTGCGGAAATCGTGGTCAGGATGTATCGCACAATCTACGAACACTGTCCGCACGGGACGATTCTTCTGGGATGCAATGTCATCGGCCATCTTGCGGCAGGCCTTGTGCATATGAACCGAACCGGGGATGACACAAGCGGTGTCGAATGGGAACGCACAAGAAAGATGGGCATCAATACACTGGCATTCCGCATGCTTCACCATCATACACTGTATGAGGCGGATGCGGATTGTGTGGGAATTACCGGAAAGATCGACTGGTCGATGAATCGGCAGTGGCTGCAGATCCTTTCCCTGAGCGGAACACCGCTGTTTGTATCCTGCCATCCGGATCAGGCTTCGGGTGTGGTGGCGGATGATCTGCGAACAGCTTTTATCCGCGCGTCTGTACAGAAGGACAAGCTTATCCCGCTCGACTGGATGGAAACCACATGCCCGGAAACATGGTGTGTGAACGGGGAGAAAATCAGCTTCCGCTGGTTTCAGGAAACCGGGATGCCGATGAAAATGTGAGACAGTATTTGGAAACATTAAGAAGAAACGGAGTCATGAATCATGGAACTGATGGATCGGATGACCGAAGAAATCTATGAAAAGCTGCAGGCACAGGGCAAAGGAAAACTTGCCGAAATGTACAGAAAGTGCTTCAGGAGCACGTGGGACACGACGTTGCAGAGATCGGACGGAACTGTTTTTCTGATCACGGGAGATATTCCCGCTATGTGGCTCAGGGACTCTTCAGCTCAGGTGTTTCATTATCTTCCGTATGCCAGACAGTTTCCGGAAGTCGAAGAGGCTGTAGAAGGGCTTCTCAGAAGGCAGTTCCAGTATATTGTCCTGAACCCATATGCCAATGCCTTCAACAGGGATGCCAACGGGAGGCATGGATATGATGACCGGACCAGCTGGACGGAAGAACAGGAGCCCTGGATCTGGGAGAACAAATATGAAATCGATTCCCTATGCTATCCGATACGACTGGCCTATACCTTCTGGAAGGAAACAGGGAATACAGAATGGTGTACTGAGCTGTTTGTGAAGGCAGCACAGACCATTCTCGGTGTATGGAAGACAGAACAGAGGCATATGGAGCAGTCTCCTTACTTCTTCGAGCGCAGCAACTGCCCAGAGTCAGACACCCTGATAAGGGAAGGAAAAGGGGCGGAAGTCGGGTATACCGGAATGACCTGGAGCGGGTTCCGTCCCAGTGATGATGCATGCCGCTATGGCTATCTGATTCCCTCGAACTTCTTTGCAGCAAGAGCACTGGAGCTGCTGGGTGAAATTTCACGGGACATCCTGAAGAATCCAGAGATAGAAAGAATCTGCAGAGAAATGCGTGCGGAAATACTGGATGGAATCCGGAAATACGGCGTGATCGAGCACCCGAAGTATGGGCAGGTCTATGCTTATGAGACAGATGGTCTTGGGCACAGCCATGTGATGGATGATGCGAATGTTCCAAGTCTGCTGAGTCTGCCTTACCTTGGTTGTTTGTCTTCGGAGGATGAAGTGTACCAGAACACACGCAGAATGATTCTGAGCGCTGAAAACCCCTACTATTATGAAGGTACATGTGCGAAGGGCATTGGAAGTCCGCATACCCCCAAGGACTATATCTGGCCGATTTCACTGTGCATTCAGGGACTGAGTACGGAAAACAGGGCAGAGGCAGAAGCTGTTCTTGAGATGCTGGAAAACATGGATGCGGGAACGATGCTCATGCATGAAGGCGTCCATAAGGATGATCCCGGACAGTTCACTCGCCCATGGTTTGCCTGGGCAAATTCAATATTCAGCGAGTTTGTCGAGAAAATGGTGCGATGGGAAAGATAAGACCATAGACCGCTTCGGGAAAAAAGTCACAGCGGAACGAAAAAAGCCGGAGCCATCCGGGGAGTTTAAGTGAGAGGCATTATGAATATTTCATTATCGCAGAGAACTGAACAAACCGTCCGCATCTTTTTCATTGAGTCTCGAAAGGGAAAAATCCTTGAAAATCTCCCACAGAAGGTGGAGACGATGGAGGAAGCGGTGGAAGATTACCGGAGCACACTCCGGCCGGAAGCATCAAGTTATGGGAGAACCATTCTGGTGGATGGAGAGTATATCGGTGATGTATGGTGCTACTGCATGAACCGGGAAAAATCGCCGGGTGCCATGCTTGGATTCTGCATTTTTAACGAATCCTGCTGGTCAAAAGGGATTGCCACACAGGCGGTGATGATGTTCCTCAATGAAGTGCGAAAAAAATTCGGGATCCACTCATTCGGAGCTTTCGTCTATGCAGACCATCCGGCATCCAACAGGGTCCTGGAAAAGAACGGGTTTCATTTCAGAGATGAATTCAACGATGAAGGCAGGCAGACACGGTATTATCAGAGACAGTTCAGAACATGATGCGGATGCGCGGCAGCAGATGACAAAGGAACGCATCGGGAACAGAAGGAATGGCTGAATCAGAAAAAGCGTTGGTATTCCAGCGCTTTTTTGTGTGCAAAACCATCTGCGGACATAAAAACAGCAGCCGGGATAAACCGGCTGCTGAAGAAAAGGGCAGGATCAGATATTGAGAAGATCACTGTATGCGCGAAGGGCACCATCGGTGTCATGGGCAAGAACACGCTTTGCAAGCACCTTTCCGAGCTGAACACCTTCCTGATCAAAGCTGTTGAGATTCCATACGAATCCCTGGAACATCACTTTGTTTTCGAAGTGGGCAAGGAGCGCACCAAGAGCCTCAGGAGTCAGCTGGTCGCCGACAATGATGCTGGAAGGACGGCCGCCGGCAAAACTCTTGTTCGGATTGGGATCGCTCTTTCCGCAGGCAAAGGCCATAATCTGGGCTGCAACATTGGCGCAGAGTTTCTGCTGGCTTGTGCTGTTCTGGATGACAACATCCATTCCAGCCTGGTTGGAACGGAATCCAACGAACTGAAGCGGGACGATATCAGTTCCCTGATGCAGCAACTGATAGAAGGAATGCTGACCGTTGGTGCCGGGTTCCCCGAAGATCACAGGACCGGTCACATAGTCGACTTTTTCACCAAAGCGATTGACCGACTTGCCGTTTGACTCCATGTCCAGCTGCTGGAGATGGGCAGGGAAGCGGCTGAGGGCCTGAGAATAGGGAAGAACAGCAGTTGCGGGATAACCCTGAACGTTGCGCTCATATACACCAATGAGAGCATCCAGCATATCCGGGTTGGAGAGCGGGTCAGGATTCTTGGCGAGTGCATCTTCTTCTGCAGCACCGTTCAGGAAGCGCTCAAACACTTCAGGTCCAAATGCAAGGGAAAGAACGGCTCCGCCGACGCACGAAGTGGAAGAGTAGCGCCCGCCGATATAATCATCCATGAAGAATGCTGCAAGATAATCGCTGCTGGAGGCCAGAGGTGAGGTCTCACTTGTTACTGCAACCATGTGCTTCGCAGGATCCAGACCGGCATTGCGAAGCGCATCCTTGACGAAGGATTCGTTGGTCAGGGTTTCAAGGGTTGTACCGGACTTGGAAACGAGAACGAACAGGGAACGGGAAACATCAATGCTCTTCAGCACGCTGGCAGCATCGTCCGGATCCACATTGCTGATAAACCGGGCCTCCATATGGAATGTGCCGTTCTGCTTTGCCCAGTTCTCCAGGGCAAGATACATGGCACGGGGGCCGAGGTCACTGCCGCCGATACCAATCTGGACGACGGTTGTGAAGGTTTCACCCTTGGCGTTGGTGATTTCACCGCGATGCACACGGCCGGCAAACTCAGCGACTTTCTTCTGCTGGGCCACATAGAATTCACGCTTGTTGACGCCATCGGCGACCACATCGTTGCCAAGCTGGCCGCGGGTCAGCTGATGAAGAACAAGTCTCTTTTCACCGGTGTTGATGACTTCTCCATTGTAGAGTGCTTCATATTTTTCGGAAAGCTGAGTCTCTTCAGCAAGTTTCTTCAGGGCACACAGCACTTCTTCGTCTACGGCTTTTGCAGCATAGTTGTAGACAAGACCAGCTGCCATGGGAACGCTGTATTCTGCGACACGCTTTGCACCGTTATCACCTGCCATGGCTTCGGCAAGGTGAACATGGTCTTTCAGACCGAGCAGCTGCTTATAGCTTTCGGCCTGGCTGAGATTGTTCCAAGAAATCATGAGAACATCCTTCTTTCTTATAGACTCTTGTGGTTGTCATCAACTTGAGACAGAAAAATGATAACAGAAAAGACGTGCCTTGACAACGGCAGGTTTTGCAGAAATATCATTCTTTTTGAGAAATCACTGAAAATATATCAGTTATCCTCTTCCTGCAGAAGATAAAGATAGTAGGTAAACCTGCGGGGAGCTTCTGCATTGCTCTGGTACAACCCGCTTGCCGTATCGATGAGCACATAAGGGGTGTCTCCACTGAGTTTTTTCCCTCTTGTAATCACATAGGTGGTTTCCCCTCTCTTTACAGAGGCGGAAAGGGACTGGTTCATTTCCGTCAGCTGAAGGTTCAGGGTACAGAAAAACCTGCTTGTGGGTGTTATTCCGGCGGCTGTATAAAAACCGCCATCAAGAAAACCATAGTTCAGGAGGGTTGCATTCTCTGTCTCCAGGATCGTCCGGGCAAAGCGGTACTGCGGCATAACTTCCTTGGGTGTGCCCAGCATATAGGTATTCAGGGAAGCATGGAAAGCATACATACCCATCAGAAAGGAAAGCAGACAGCAGGCCATTCTCTGAAGCAGGTGATGCTTTTCGAAAAGGCGGGAGCAAAGCAGGGAAAACGGCACCCAACCATACATGGAAAAGGCTGCAAGGATAAAGGCATAATAGGGGTATGGTTTTGTCCCGAGTGCGATGAAGGGGAGACAACCAAGAAGAGACACCACAAGAAAAATGGCCTCTGAACGCTTTTTCAGGACTGCATACAGGAAACCTGCAGCGATCAGGATGAGGAATACCGGATTTTCCAAGGCAAAACCTGCCAGGGTGTCGATTATACTCTGTCTTCCGCCCCTGCCACGTCCTCCGGCTGAAGGAGAATAATACGAGATATTGTTGATAAAGTAGGCTGTCCATAGGTCCGGGAGGGCATGATGGAAAGTAAAATAGAAAAGGACAGGCAAAGAGGAAAGCAGGATGCCCAGCAGAAAGGCGATGGCCAGCGAAAGGATTTCGCGGTATCTTTTCTGAGCCAGGGATGCGGCAAGAACAACAAAAGCAAACGCGATGTAAAAACCACAGAGCGTGTACTTGATCCACAGAACGAGCCCCGCTGTAATACCGACGATCAGGGCCTGTCGGCTTGTGGGCAGGGCATGCTTCCAGTCTGTATTCATGCCCACGGCAAACGAGAAGGCAACCAGGGGAAGGGCTATTTCCTCTGCACTGTCTCCGGAAGCGAAAGAAACCGTCGTAAATGTCAGAAAGAGAAGACCAGGGATGAGGAGAAAGGAAGAGCTTTTACAACGGCGGACAATGAGCTTCCAGCCAGTCCAGGCGTATGCGGTGCAGCATAGGATTTCCAGAAGCCAGACTCCAAGAAAAGATGCATCAGAGACGAGGGCACAAAGTGCATGCAGAAAGTAAAGCACCGGACCTTTCTGTTCATATACCTCGCGATACAGGACCTGCCCGGAAAGAATGGCCTTTCCTGTGGTCAGAAAGCAGTTTGCATCAACCCAGTCATTCAGGGGATAAAGAGGCGATGACTTTGAAAAGAGTGTTATCGTCAGGACAGAGGAAAAAAAGATGAAAAGGAATGCCAATCTGCGTCTCGACATAAAAAATCACCTCAGCATAGGATCACAGCATATATCCTACACGAAGAAGCTGACCGAGAGGTGAAAGCTGGGTGAAGAAAAGAAAAAACCGGATGAACTTGCGTTCATCCGGTGCAAAGCGGTGATTACAGCTGAGGACCAGCAGCAACAAGTGCCTTGCCAGCTTCATTGGTTTCATACTTGACAAAGTTCTTGATGAAGCGGCCAGCCAGATCCTTGGCTTTGGTATCCCACTCAGTAGGATCCTTGTAGGTGTCGCGAGGATCAAGGATTGCAGGATCAACACCCGGCAGAGAGGTGGGAACTTCAAAGTTGAAGTAAGGAATCTTCTTGGTTTCGGATTTTTCAATGTCACCATTGAGGATGGCATCAATGATTCCGCGGGTATCCTTGATGGAAATGCGCTTGCCCGTGCCGTTCCAGCCAGTGTTGACCAGATAAGCCTTGGCGCCGCTCTTC
>ONVN01000058.1 GCA_900321295.1 uncultured Eubacteriales bacterium | reverse complement strand
TGCAGAAGTCCTCGGGGCACCGGTCTATGAAATCCGTCCGGCTGCACCCTACACCCCGGCAGACCTGGACTGGACCAACAAAAAATCGCGTTCCACCCTTGAGATGCAGGACAAAACCTCCCGTCCCGCACTTGCTGACAATCATGCACCGGTGAAAGAGGCGGATGTCATCTTCATCGGCTATCCTGTCTGGTGGTACCGTGAGCCCTCCATCATCGACAGTTTCCTGGCCGCCTATGATTTCAGCGGGAAAAAGATCGCCCTGTTTGCCACATCCGGCGGCAGTGACATCGGTACCGAAGCGCCGGCCCGTGCCGCCGAGATCAGCAAGGCTGAAATTCTCGGGGCGAAACGCTTTCCTGTCAGTGTCTCCGCAGATGCGCTGAAGGCATGGGCAGAAAGTCTCTGACCTCTCCCGTTCTCCTCTGCTGCATTGAGCTTCTGCATCCGCTCAATGCAGTTTTTCTTTGACGGATGATCCCATCCCACGCAGCCATCCGGCTCCAGGAACCTTTTCCTGCTTCATCCGGGGGCAGTCCGACCTGCCTTTTATGAAGCTTCTCTCCCCTAGCGGTTTATCGCTTCCCCCGGCATGCGCCGATACCCGCTGTTTCAGATCAGACCGGACTCCCTGAGGTTCCGCGCCACAATCCCGGCCCAGGCTTCCGCACCGGCGCGCTGTGTATGGGTGTCATCCGTCTGTCCGTCCGGATATCTCGGATAAATCCCTTTCTCCACATGCATGTACAGTTTCCGGCTCACCTCTTCCCCAATCGCCCGGAGATACCGGGTGCTTTCCTGATACAAATCAATCAGGGGAACATGGCGCTGCATGGCCAGCTGACGGATCACATCCGGATATACGCCATGGGATTCCTTCAGGGTTTCCCCTTCCCATGACCGCAGGCAGATCGGGGTCAGCAGCACCGGCTGTGCCTGGTTTTCGCGGGCCGTGTCCACATAGATCCTCAGGCAGTGCAGAAAGGATGTCCAGGGATCGGTATGCCGCCATACCAGATCACTGGCGTCATTGTGCGTGAACTGGATCAGCAGAAGATCACCCGGCTCAATCTCGGTTTCAATCTTCTGCAGACGCCCTTCCGCAAGGTAAGATTTGCTGCTGCGTCCGGCCATGGCACGGTTTTCCACCGGAACATCGATCCGTTCACCAAGAACCTGTCCCCACCCGACCATCGGCGCTTCTTCCACAGGATAGCTTGCTGCGGTGGAATCCCCGCAGATATAGATTTTCATCCGCAACCTCCCTGACCCGGTACTCGCTTCAGATCACCGGATTAATCGTCCTCTTCTTCGGCATTCTGCCACCGGGCCTCGCTGTTGAGCCATGCATTGTACCCGGCCTGGGCTGCCTCGCCTGCCTTCTTCGCATGCCAAGCTTCCACATCGGAGCAGATGGCAAACAGTTCGTCCGCAATCATTTCCATGGAGCGGGGTCGGACCTCCCGGACATACGATGTCATCCGTCCGATGGCCTTTGGGCTTTTCAGCTGTCTGGCCAGCAGATCCGCCAGCTCCTCCGGATACCCCAGGGCTGCAAGTGCCGATCCCAGCCTGTCCCTGGCATCTGCCCATTCCTTCTGATTCGGTGTCAATTGCTGTTCCTCCCCGGAGCAAACCGTCCCCGGAGCGCATCCTCTGCACTCAGGATCTCCGGTTGATCTGCTCCGCCCGTTTTTTCAGTTCCTGCTCTGTCATGAAATAGCCATAGTGTCCGAACACCGGTGCACATTTTTCGCATACAAAGGCATAATACCCGTTTCTCGGAAGACTCTCCGTATTCAGCAGGGCCTCCGCCCGGTCCAGATACCCTGTGATCTCCTGTTCGGCATCTTCCCCGCCTGCAGCCTCGGCAGCATCCGCCATGTTCAGCCAGGTAATGGCCTGCTCCAGCTCGCCGTACGTCTGTCCGGCCATGACGCCGAGGGCTTTCCGGAACAGATCCATGGCTTCCGCATATCCGCCGCAGGACACCAGGGACAGCGCCATATTGTTGTACAGGCCGCCCAGCCTTCCGTCACCTTCCGGAAGATTCTTCTCATAGTTTTCCCGGGCTTTCCGGAAATACCGCAGTCCCCCTTCCGGGTCCCCGAAGGCTTCCCGTACCGTACCGGCATTCACCCAGGTGGTGCCGGCTGTGATGGTATCCTCCATCCCGAGTTTTTTCACCAGTTCAACGGCCTTCTCCGCGTGTTCGAACGCCAGGTCCCGTTTTCCCTGTTTCCTGTAGTACCCCATGAGCTCATTGTTCAGGGTCAGCTGTCCCCGCTCATCCCGTCCTGCCCTGGCTTCCTCCAGCCAGTACTTCAGATGGCGTTCCACCTGCGGCCAGTCGTTCCGGTCCTCATAGACGCGGAGTTTTTCCATGACCCGGCCGATATCAATCGCCTGAACCGGTTCCTCATCCCCTGGTTTTCCGCACAGCACACACGCGGGTTCCACATAATCCTCTTTTTTCAGACTCATCTGATGGTTTCCTTTCCGATCGTTTCTCTTTTACCGTACTCTTATTCGTTTCCATCCGGCAGAATCCTCTCATCGATCCCGGGATTTCCTTCCGCGGAAGGAAAAGGCCGTGCACTTCCATGCCCTCAGGCATCTCCATGCACGGTCTTTTTCCGTTGTCAGATCGATTTCAGTTTTTCATAGCGTTCCTGCGCCAGTTTTGCACCTTCTGCGAACAGCTGGTCCGCATTCTCCGGGAAGGTTCTCCGCAGGGAGGCATAGCGTACCTCGCCGTCCAGGAACTCTTCATAGGGCATGGAGGGGGCCTTGGAATCCAGCACAAACTTCTTTTCCGCGTTCGGATTGTAACGGTACAGATGCCAGTAACCGGCCTCGACGGCCCGCTTCATCTCATCCTGCACCTTGGCCATGCCGCACTTCAGTCCATGGGACTGGCACGGGGCATACGCAATCACCACACTCGGACCCGGGAACGCTTCCGCCTCGCGCAGTGCCTTCACCAGCTGATTGTTGTCGGCTCCCATGGCCACCTGGGCCACATAGACGTTGCCGTAGGTCATCAGCATGCCGCCCAGGTCTTTCTTCGGGCGCTTCTTGCCGGAGGCAGCAAACTGTGCCACGGCGCCGACCGGTGTTGCCTTGGAGGACTGGCCGCCGGTATTCGAGTAGATTTCCGTATCCACCACCAGGACATTGACGTTTTCGCCGCTGGCGATGACATGGTCGAGACCGCCGAACCCGATATCATAGGCCCAGCCATCGCCGCCGAACATCCAGAAGGTCTTCTTGGCCAGCTGATCCCTGTAACGGAGAATCCGTTCTGCTTCCGCATCGCCGGCCTTCTCGAGCAGGCCCTCCAGTGCACGGCTGGCCTTTGCCGAACGGTCGATGTCATCATAGGTGTCCAGCCAGGCATCAATGGCCGCCTTCAACGCTTCGTCCGTGCAGGCTTCGCGGTAGGCAGTGAGCCTTGCCTTCTGGGCTTCCCGCTGCTGGCGGACCGAGAGCACCATGCCGAGACTGAACTCTGCATTATTCTCAAACAGGGAATTGGACCAGGCAGGACCATGGCCCGCGCGGTTCACGGTATAGGGAATGCCGGGCATGGCAGAGCCCCACGCCTGGGAGCAGCCCGTGGCGTTGGCCCAGTAGACACGGTCTCCATAGAGCTGGGTCAGCAGCTTGGCATACGGTGTCTCTCCGCATCCGGCACAGGCAGCAGAGAATTCCAGGAGGGGCTGACGGAACTGACTTCCCTTGACCGTATAGGGATCAAACAAGTCCCCCTTATCCGACAGCTGAAGCGTGTATTCCCAGACCTTTCCGGTGTCCGGCACTTCCTGAACCGGAACCATCTTCAGGGCCTTTTCCTTGGCGGGGCACACATTTTCGCAGCTTCCGCATCCCGTGCAGTCCAGCGTACTGACCTGCATGGTGAAATACAGGCCGGCTGCCTGTTTTCCGGTTGCCCGGACGGTCTTGAGGCCTTCCGGCGCCTTCTCTTTCTCCTCTTCTGTGAGCAGGTACGGACGGATGACTGCATGCGGGCAGACATAACTGCACTTATTGCACTGCAGGCACTTTTCCGCATCCCATACCGGCACCCGTATGGCAATGCCGCGCTTCTCATAGGCAGTCAGGCCCATGTCCATCGCACCGTCCTCATACCCCTTGAAAGCACTGACCGGCAGGTCATCGCCCTTCTGGGCATTGATGGGATCGAGCAGTTTCGTAACCACTTCAGGTACATGGCGCTCGGCCCTGGGCGGATCCTGGGCCTCCTTCCAGGCTTCCGGAACCTCAATTTCACGAAGGCCTTCCGATCCCGCATCAATCGCCGCCAGGTTGCGGTTCACCACATCCTCGCCTTTGGCAAAGTAGGTTTTGGTGGCTGCGGCTTTCATATAGCCGACGGCATCATCCACAGGAATGATCGGAACGAGGTGGAAGAAGGCGGACTGCAGAACCATATTGAAATGGTTTCCGAGTCCCAGTTCACCTGCGATCCTGGCCGCGTCGATGGTATACAGGTGAATACCCTTGCGCGCCACCTCACGCTTGACAAAGGCAGGCAGGTTCTTCCCGACTTCCTCCGGCGTCCAGCTGCAGTTGAGCAGCAGCGTGCCGCCCGGCTTGACCTCCCCCGCAATGTCATACTTGTCGATATAGGTCTGGTTATGCACCGCCACAAAGTCGGCAAGCTTGACATAGTAGGAGGCGCGGATCGGCAGATCGCCGAAGCGCAGGTGGCTCTTGGTCACGCCGTACGATTTCTTGGCGTCATACTCAAAATAGGCCTGGGCAAACATCGGAGTATGGCTGTTGATGATTTCCACCGTATTCTTGTTGGCACCGACTGTGCCGTCGGAGCCAAGGCCCCAGAACTTGCAGCTGACCATGCGTCCGCGGGAGGTATCCAGATGCTCACCCTCAGGAAGCGAGAGATGGGTCACATCATCCACAATGCCGATGGTGAAACTGTTGACCGGGACTTCTTTCTTCAGGTTCTCAAAGGCTGCCGCAATCTGTTCGGGCGTCGTATCCTTGGAGGAAAGCCCATACCGGCCGCCGACAATCACAATGTTCTTCCGGTCCTTGAGAGCCGTGCAGACATCCTGATAGAGCGGTTCGCCTGCGCTGCCCATTTCCTTGGTCCGGTCCAGCACACCCACCGCCCGGACGGTCTCCGGGAGAGCGGCGATAAAGCGGCGGATATCAAAGGGACGGAAGAGGTGGACCTGCACAAAGCCAACCTTTTCTCCGCGGGCATTGAGGGCATCCACGGTTTCCTCAATGCAGCCGCTGACGGAACCCATGGCCACCAGGACGCGTTCTGCATCCGGTGCGCCGTAGTAATTGAACACATGGTAATCGCAGCCGGTCACGGCATTGATCTTCGCCATATAGTCTTCCACAATGCCGGGCAGTTCGCTGTAGGCTGTGTTGTTGGCCTCACGGACCTGGAAATAGATATCCGGGTTCTGGACCGTGGAACGGATCAGCGGATGTTCCGGATTCAGGGCATGGGCACGGAAGGCATCCAGTGCCTCATAGTCCAGCATGCCGCGCAGGTCCTCATAGTCCATCTGACGGACTTTGTTGATCTCATGGGAGGTGCGGAAGCCGTCAAAGAAGTGCATGAAGGGAACCCTGCCCTTGATGGCCGCCAGGTGCGCCACCGCGGCGAGGTTCATGACCTCCTGCACGCTGCCGGTGCAGAGCATGGCAAAGCCTGTCTGACGGCAGTTCATGACGTCGGAATGGTCGCCGAAAATGGAGAGGGCATGGGTGCCGACGGTACGGGCTGCCACATGCAGGACGCCCGGATGCCGCTGGCCCGCAATGCGGTGCATGACCGGAATCATCAGCATCAGACCCTGGGATGAAGTAAAGGATGTCCCCAGGGCACCGGTTTCCAGGGCACCGTGCACGGCAGCAATCGCTCCGGCTTCACTCTGCATTTCCACCAGCTGAACGGTCTGGCCGAACAGGTTCTTCTTTCCTTTCGCGGACCATACGTCCGTTTTGCCTGCCATCGGCGAAGACGGCGTGATGGGATAGATGGCTGCAATCTCCGAAAAAGCATACGCAATATATGCAGCCGCTTCATTCCCGTCCACCGTCACATAGACCGGCTTTTTTTCATTCATTGGAGTCTTCCTCCTCCTTCAGATTCAGTCCGAAAAGCTCCGCAGCATTCTTCCAGAAGATACGTTCATATTCCTCCTGCGACAGTCCCAGGGCAAGCAGTGCATCTATCTCCTGTTTCTGGGGCCACAGCGGATAATCCGTTCCGTACAGCACACGCTCCACACCCCAGATGCGGATGATTTCCCTTGCCCTTTCCGGTTTCAGCCAGTAGAGGGATGATGAGGTATCCACCAGGATATTCGGATACGCCGGAAGCTCACGCACGGCGTCCTCCCATACACTCCATCCGCCGAAATGTGCGCCGACCAGTTTCAGGTGCGGAAACGCCTTCAGAATCGGAACGATTCTGGACGGATTGGAATAGTCATAGCGGTAATCCCCGGTGTGCACGACAATCGGGCATCCCTGCTCCTCGCACAGCGCATAGATCTGCATTGCCTTCGGATCGTCCGCATGGAAATGCTGGATATCCGGATGCAGCTTGACCCCGTGCAGGCCCATCCCGATCAGTTCCCGGAAGTCCTGCCGGATCTCCTGGCTTTCGGGATGCAGGGTTCCCATGCCCACAAAGGCACCATCTGCTTCCCGGACACTCCGGGCAATAAACTGGTTGATCGACCGGACCTGTTCCGGCCTGGTCGCCACCGAGTGCACCACGAAGTGGGTCACTCCGTTTTCCCTGCCCACCCGCAGAAGCGTCTGGACGGTCCCGTCATAGTGGTCTGAGGGCAGGCCGTCATAAAACCTGTCCACCGCGTCCACGGCTCTTCTGGAGATTCCATCGGGATAAATATGGCAGTGCGCGTCAATGATTCTCCTCATGCGGCCGCTCCTTTGAAAACCCGGGCATCAGGCCGTTTCAATGCTGGCATCCTTCTGGAGACCGAGCTTCTCAATGGCCTGTTCACGCATCTTGTATTTCTGGATCTTGCCCGCATCATTCATCGGGAAACCATCGACAAACTCAATATATTTCGGCACCTTGTGCTTGGCCATGTGATCCAGCACATACTTCTTCATTTCATCCGCCGTCATGGTCTCGCCTTCCTTGAGGATAATGCAGGCCATGATTTCCTCACCCATTGCCTTGTCCGGCACACCGATGACCTGGACGTCGCTGACTTTGGGATGGGTATAGATGAACTCTTCGATTTCCTTGGGATAAATGTTTTCACCGCCGCGGATAATCATATCCTTGAGACGGCCTGTAATGCGGTAATTGCCTTCCGGCGTGCGGCACGCCAGGTCGCCGGTGTGCAGCCATCCGTCTTTGTCAATGGCCGAAGCGGTTGCCTTGGGCATCTTGTAATAGCCCTTCATAATATTATAGCCCCTGGCCACGAATTCACCAATCACTTCGTCCGGGCAGTCCTCCCCGGTCTCGGGATCGACAATCTTGCATTCCACTTCCGGGAACGCGCTGCCCACGGTTGTCACGCGGACTTCCAGCGAATCCGTCGTACGGCTCATGGTGCATCCCGGGGATGCCTCCGTCTGGCCGTAGACAATCACGATTTCCGGCATGTGCATCTTTTCCACCACGTCACGCATCACGGCGATGGGGCACGGACTGCCGGCCATGATACCGGTCCGCATGTAGGAGAAATCCGTCTTCGGGAAATCCGGATGCGCCAGCATGGCGATAAACATGGTCGGAACACCGTGGAAGGCCGTGATATGTTCATTGTTGATGCATGCCAGCGAGGATTTCGGGGAGAAATACGGGATAGGCAGGATCGTTCCGCCATGGGTCATGGTGGCAGTCATCGCCAGCACCATGCCGAAGCAGTGGAACATGGGCACCTGGATCATCATCCGGTCCGCCGTGGAAAGATCCATGCCGTCACCGATGGCCTTGCCGTCATTGACCACATTGTAATGGGTCAGCATGACGCCCTTGGGGAATCCGGTGGTACCGGAGGTGTACTGCATATTGCAGACATCGTTGACATCCACGGCAGCGGCCATGCGGCGGATTTCCGCCATGGGGGTCTTGGATGCATACTCCAGCGACTCTTCCCAGGTCAGGGCACCGGGCTGCCGGAAGCCCACTGTAATCACGTTGCGCAGGAAAGGCAGACGCCTTGCATGCAGGGGAGAGCCCGGTTTGTTGTCCTTCAGTTCAGGGCACAGTTCATTGATGATCTCACGGTAATTCGAGTCCCGGTAACCGTCAATCATCACCAGCGTATGCGTATCGGACTGGCGCAGAAGATACTCTGCCTCATGAATCTTGTAGGCGGTATTCATGGTCACCAGAATCGCGCCGATCTTGGTTGCAGCCCAGAAGGTCAGGAACCACTGGGGAACATTCGTCGCCCAGATGGTCACCTTGCTTCCTGCCCGGACGCCCAGCGACACCAGGGCACGGGCAAACTCATCCACGTCCTCACGGAACTGACGGTACGTCCGGGTGTAGTCCAGCGTGGTAAACTTGATGGCCAGCTGGTCCGGGAATTCCTCCACCATGGTGTCCAGCACCTGAGGAAAGGTCTTGTCAATCAGGGAGCCCTTTTTCCAGACATAATTGCCGGTATGCGCGTTGTTCCACCACAGATGCTTGCGGTTGAGACGTGTGCTCTCAAAACGGCCCAGGCAGCTGACAAAATGGGTCAGGATAATTTCAATATCCTCCAGACCTTCCATCCACTCCGGATTCCACTGCAGGGAAATGAATCCGTCATAGTTGACCGAGCGGAGCGCGTCCATGAGATCCTGCATCGGCAGTTCGCCTTCCCCGATCAGCTCGGGCCGGACCACGCCATCCTCAATGCGGTAGTCATGCAGATGCACATGGAAGATATACGCGCCAAGGTTGGTGATCGTCTGTTCCGCGCTTTCCCCTGCCAGGCAGGTGGCCGGCATATTCCAGCAGGCGCACAGCCGGTCATCCGCATAGCGGTTGAGCAGCTCCCGCAGGCGGCCGGTATCCGCATACGCACCTACGGTATCCACCAAAAGA
>ONVN01000459.1 GCA_900321295.1 uncultured Eubacteriales bacterium | reverse complement strand
TGCGGGGAGAACTATCACAACAGCCTCCTTCCCGACCTGGACAGGGAAGCGTTTCCCTGCCTGACCTATACGCGGGATCTGGAAGACTGGCATGACTTTATCCGGAGAACACCTGACCAATACGAGGCATGGTATGACGGCGTTTCCCGTGAATGTGAAATCCTGGAGCTCCGTATCCTCAGCGATTTATGTTCTCAGGACAAACCGGTCTTTGTCGATACCAACATTTCCACGGGAACCCTGAAAAAGATCGCGGAGCCGCACCATGTGCTGATCATGCTGGCAGATCCGCTCATCTCGGTCCGCCGGTTTTTTGAGCGTCCGGACAGGGAAAAACAGTTCCTGTATCGTTTGATTATGGAGGAGAAAGATCCGGACCTCGCCATGGAAAACTACCGTCAGGGACTCATGCGCATCAATTCCCCTGAGCGGTATGACCGCTTTCTTCACTGCGGGTTCAGCGTCCTTCTCCGGGATGACAACAGAAGCATTGAAGAGACATTCGCTCTTGTGGAAAAGGCATTTGGCCTGAGTTCCGCTGGCCATCCTGAAAGGCAGTGACCGAAGATGATCACCACAGAAACCCTTCTGGAAGCCTTCGTTCAGCGCTCCGCTGATATTCTCGGAGAAGCGCTGACCGGCATTTACCTTCACGGGTCCGCTGTCATGGGATGCCTGAACCCCCGCAAAAGTGATCTCGACCTGATCATCGTTGTCGCCCATCCGCTGACGGAAGCCGTCAAACGTGCCTACATGGACATGGTGGTGGACCTGAATGCTTCCGCACCGGCAAAAGGCATTGAGATGAGCATTGTCACGAAGGCGGTCTGCAGGCCTTTTGTTTATCCCACGCCCTTTGAACTGCACTTTTCCATCGCCCATCTCAGCTGGTACAGGGAGCACCCGGATGACTATATCCGAAAGATGCAGGGGATGGACAGGGATCTTGCTGCGCACTTTACCATCCTCCGGAAACGCGGAAAATGCCTGTACGGTCCACCCATCGATTCCGTGTTCGGCGAGGTCCCGCCGCAGGATTACATGGACTCCATCCGGCAGGATATCTCCGGGGCTGTCGGGGAGATTTCCGAAAATACCATGTATCTGACTCTCAACCTGGCAAGAGTCCTCGCCTATCATCAGGATGGGCTGATCCTCTCAAAAAAGGAAGGCGGCGAATGGGCCCTCTCCCATGTGCCGGTATCCTTCCACACGCTCGTCCGGGATGCCCTGCATGAATACGTTGAATCGGAAGAAGTCCGCTATGATCCGGACTGTGCCCGTGCCTATGCTGAATATATGCTCCATGCTTTGTCGGAAAAAGCAGAAAAAGAGAGCGGAACAGCATCCGGGAATACATATTCCTCAGGAGGTGCCTGAAAAACATGAAAAAACTGAAAAAAGTGACCGTCCTTCTGCTGGCCTCTGTGCTCGCTTTCTGCTCCTGCACCTTTGCTTCTGCAGAAGCAGGGCCGGATCTCCGAGCACTGCTCACCCCCGAAGATGCAGATGTCTGGATTCAGGAGCTCTTTGGAGCGCATCCGGAAACACTGGCGGAATCCTGGAAGATGACGGATCAAATGAAGCTGGCCATCGCCCTGTCCGGCGGTATGCAGGCGCTTGCCGGCTCTCTGGCCGCCCTGGGAACCCCTGAGCAGATCGCTTCTGCCCGGGAGGGGAAGCTCCAGGGATACACTGCCTTCTTTATTCCCTGCGTCTTTCCCGGCATGTCGATTGACCTGATTCTTGCCGTGGAAGATGGGGCCGCAGCCGGTCTTTCCACCGGCCCCTACAGCGGAAATCTCCCGGAAAGCGCCGAATCCTCTTCTTTCGACAGTCTGCCCCTCTCCATTCCGGTGGCATCCCCTGCCGGTGAACTGCCCGGCACACTCACCCTGCCCAAAGGAGACGGTCCCTTCCCTGCCGTCGTTCTGGTCCACGGCTCCGGTCCCAACGACCGGGATGAAACCCTGGTGAATCTGAAACCATTCCGTGATCTTGCAGAAGGTCTTGCCGCGCAGGGCATTGCTGTTTACAGATATGACAAGCGCACCTATGTGTACCGTGAAGAGGCGGCCGCGGATCATCAGCTCACACTGATGGAGGAAACAGTCGAGGATGCCGCTGCTGCGGTTCAGCTGCTGGCCGGACAGGAAAAGCTGGATTCCTCCCGGATCTTTGTCCTGGGCCACAGTCTGGGCGGAAATGCGATTCCGGCCATTGATCAGTATCTGGAAAGCCAGCCTGTTTCTGCCTGCGGATATATCCTGATGGCTGCATCTCCCAGGCCGCTGGAAGTGCTGATTCGTGAACAGTATGATTACCTGTATTCTCTGCAGCCGGAAATCACCCCTGCTCAACAGGCCCAGAAAGAAGAGGTGTTCCACGAACTTGACCGGCTCGGAGAGTTGGATACCCTTCCTGAGGATACCTTTCTCGCCGGTGCTTTTGTGCCCTACTGGAAGTGGCTCGCATCCTATGATGTCCTTAAGACTGCCGCTTCCATTACCGAGCCCTGCCTGCTTCTCCAGGGGGAAGAAGACTATCAGGTGACCATGGAAGACTTCCGTCTCTGGCTGGAAGCTTTTGGGGAAAGCCCGAACTGGACGCTGCTCTCCTTCCACGGTCTCACCCATGCATTCACGCCCGGCCTGAAGACTGAAGGTTCCGCGGCCTATTCAAGGCAGGCGCATGTGGACCCGGATGTGCTCCAGGCGATTGCCGATTTTATCCTCTGTCCCCCCACAGAATAACCTTTTTCCGGTTCTTTCATCTCCGCTTTGCAAATCGGGTAGGTGGCCCCGACTCGTATGAGTCGGGGTTGCCCTCCCACACCGCTCGTGCGTACGGATCGCGTACAC
>ONVN01000357.1 GCA_900321295.1 uncultured Eubacteriales bacterium | reverse complement strand
GCCGTGACTTTGCCCGGGCTTATGGAATCCGCCATTTCTATGATGTGGGTAAAATGGGGATTGAGCATGCACTGCTCCCGGAGCAGGGCATTGTGACGGCTGGGGACTGCGTGATCGGGGCGGACAGCCATACCTGTACCTACGGGGCACTTGGTGCCTTTTCCACGGGTGTCGGCTCCACCGATATGGCGGCTGGCATGGCCACCGGGAAAGCCTGGTTCAAGGTACCCTCTGCGATCCGCATCCACCTGACAGGCCGCCTTCCGTACAACTGCAGCGGCAAGGATGTCATTTTGACCATCATCGGACAGATCGGGGTGGACGGGGCCCTGTACAGGAGCATGGAGTTTACAGGGGAAGGCGTGGAAACGCTTTCCATGGACGACCGTCTGTGCATCTGCAATATGGCGATCGAGGCCGGTGCCAAGAACGGGATCTTTCCGGTGGATGCGGCCGCGGTAACCTATCTTGAGGGGCGGAGCGAACGGACGCCTGTGGTGTATGAAGCCGACGCGGATGCGGAATATGAGAAGACCCTAGAGATCGATCTGTCCTCCATCCGCCCCACCGTTGCCTGTCCGAGCCTTCCGGGCAATACGTGCCCTGCGGAAAACCTCCACGATGTCCGGATTGATCAGGTGGTGATCGGATCCTGCACCAACGGCCGGATGGAGGACATGGAGGCCGCATGGCGGATTCTGAAAGGAAAGCAGATTGCTGAGGGCGTCCGATGCATCATTATTCCCGGAACCATGAAGATTCTGCGGGAATGTGTGGAGCGGGGATGGTATACGGCGTTCATTGATGCCGGAGCGGTTGTCTCCACGCCGACCTGCGGCCCATGCCTCGGAGGATATATGGGCGTTCTTGCCCGGGGCGAGCGATGCCTTTCCACCACGAACCGCAATTTTGTGGGACGGATGGGACATACGGAAAGTGAGGTTTACCTGGCTTCCCCGCAGACGGCTGCTGCCAGTGCGCTGAAGGGCTATATCACCGAGTACAGGGAGGGCTGAGGAATGGATACGTGCGGGAAGGTCTTCAAATATGCAGACAACGTTGACACGGATGTCATCATCCCTGCCCGATATCTGAACACACCGGACGCCAGGGAACTGAGCCTCCACTGCATGGAGGATCTTGACGGGGAATTTGTGAAGCAGGTGGAGCACGGCGATATCCTGGTAGCCGGATGGAATTTCGGCTGCGGATCATCCCGGGAGCATGCGCCGCTGGTGATCAAAACCTGCGGAGTCGGCTGTGTGATTGCCAAGAGCTTTGCCCGGATCTTTTACCGGAACGCAATCAACATCGGGCTTCCGATTCTTGAGTGCGAACAGGCCGCTGAGGAAATCCGGGCAGGCGACCGGGTGAGGGTGGACTTTGATACCGGTGTGATCACGGACATGACCACGGGGAAAACATATGCAGCCCAGCCGTTCCCTGCGTTTATCCAGAACATTGTTTCCTGCGGGGGACTGCTGAATTCACTGGCAAAGGAGCAGGGAAATGGATAAGCACATTGCCGTGATCCGCGGGGACGGGATCGGACCGGAAATTGTGGAACAGGCACTGAAAGTGCTTCAGCAGGTCGGTCTGCGTTTCGGGCATACCTTTCATATCACGGATGTAGGAATGGGCGGGTGTGCCGTAGACCGCTGGGGAGATCCGCTTCCGGAGGAAGAACTGAAGAAATGCCTTGCTGCGGACAGCGTTCTGCTGGGGGCAGTCGGGGGACCGCGGTGGAATCAGCTCCCCGGGCCGATGCGTCCGGAGAAGGGCCTGCTGCGGCTCAGGGCCGGACTCGGTGTCTATGCCAACAACCGTCCGGCAAAAATCTGGCCGCAGCTGGCGGATGCGTCGCCGCTGAAAAGGGAGCTTGTGGACCAGGGGATTGATTTCATCCTTGTCCGGGAACTGACCGGAGGCCTCTATTTCGGAGAGCACAGGACGGAAGGCGATACCGCCACCGATGTGCTGACCTATTCCGTGCCGGAGATTGAACGCATCGGCAGGATTGCCTTTGAAACGGCAAGAAAACGCAGGGGCAGGCTGTGCTCGGTGGAGAAAAGCAATGTTCTGGACACCAGTCGGCTGTGGAAGAAAGTCATGCATCAGCTTGCGGAAGCCTATCCGGATGTGGAGCTCACGGATATGCTGGTCGACAACTGTGCCATGCAGATCGTGAAGAATCCCGCTCAGTTTGATGTCCTTGTCACGGAAAACATGTTTGGCGACATCCTTTCCGACGAGGCTTCCATGATTACCGGCTCCATCGGCATGATTCCGTCCTCCAGTCTCGGGGATGGGACACGCGGGCTGTATGAACCGATCCATGGCTCGGCACCGGACATCGCGGGAAAGGATCTCGCGAACCCGGTCGGCACCATTCTTTCAGCGGCCATGATGCTCCGCTGCAGTTTCGGCATGTCCGCTGAGGCGGATGTCGTGGAAAAAGCCGTGGATGCCTACCTCAATGCAGGCTTCCGCACAGCGGATATCATGCAGGAGGGAATGAAGCAGGTGGGCTGCCGCACATGCGGCGAACTGATTGCCGGTTTCCTCGAAAAGGGTTAAAACAGACAGAAGAAAAGACACGCTGCTTTTTCAGGCATCGTGTCTTTTGCTTTATCTGGACCCTTTTTATCGAAACCGTTCATGGAGCCTGCGGATGCGGGCGATGCTTTCCTCAATGCGTGCTTCGGGAATTCTGCCGCTTTCGACGGCGTGGACCACACCGTCAAAGGCAGCTTTGTAGTCCGAGGGCATGAGAAGGATATCGGCTCCGGCTTCCAGGGAGAGAACCGCTGCTTCGTCCGAAGTGTATTTCCGGGAGATGGCCGCCATTTCGAGGGCGTCCGTGATAATCACGCCCTGAAAGCCAAGCTCACCGCGCAGTTTCTCGGTGAGCAGGGTATGGGAGAGCGTGGAAGGCACATCCCCTCCTGTGATCTTCGGCGCAGCAATATGGGCGGTCATGACCAGATCCGCACCGGCAGCAATCCCTGCACGGAAGGGAAGCATCTCGCATTCGAGCAGTTCCTCCCAGGTCTTCCGGGTTTCCGCGTATCCGGTATGTGTATCGGTGTCCGTATCCCCGTGACCGGGAAAATGCTTGATACAGCCCAGACAGTGACTGTCGTGGAGGCCGTCCAGGAAACGGGTGACAAAGCGGGCCGCCACAGCCGGATCGGAACCAAAGGCACGGCTTCCGATGATGGGGTTCGCCGGATTGGTGTTGACATCGGCGACCGGTGCATAGTTGATGTCCAGACCGTATTCCCGAAGGTATGCGCCGATGGTTCGGCCGGCCTCATAGGCATTCTCGGGGTCACCGGTCCGGGCGATGGTTTCCATGGGTGGGTAAGAGGGAACATCAAAGGCCGGATGATTGGCCAGTCGGGAAATGTTTCCGCCTTCCTCCCCGATGGCGAGCAGCACATCTCCGAGGGAGTGCAGATCGCGGGTAAAGGAAAGAAACTGCCCGGGGTCCACGATGTTCTTGATGAACAGTGTAAATCCGCCGCACGGGTACGCTTCATAGACGGCCCGCATTTCATCGGTGACCTCTGTGCTTCCCATGATGGAGTTGTCTTCGAGCCCGCTGGGCGAGAACCTGCTCTCAAGGGCACCCGGCCTCGTGTAAAACAGTTTTCCGACTTTCTGGCGCAGTGTCATGGCTTTCAATGCCTCCATGCGTGCAAATCCGTCAGCGTCAGCGGATATCCCAGACACTGCGGACAGTAAAGCGGTTTCCGTCCCCGCGCAGAATGCGCACCGTACGGGTACCTGCATCCATATCAAAATCATTGTCCGAGAAGAGGACGTCACCGTCTTCACAGACGATCTCCACCATGCGCGCATACGCATCGGCATGGACCGTGATCCGATTTCCGCTGCACTCAAGGGTAAGATGCGGATCGACAAAATGGAAATGCTTGGGTGCACAGAAGAGGGAGGAACCGGAGGAAATCACCTTCCCATCCATGAGCAGGGTGTAGGACAGGTAATGCCCGAAGAAGTCGGCATCCGGGAAATCCATCGGCTCCAGCCAGACGGCCGTCAATGCGGGGACAGTCAGTTTCCGGGAACCTTCCTGAACAACTGCTGCGTGGGTGTCCCGGAGAGACCACTGGACCTCCACGTCCACAGGAAACATGGTTTCGTTGGAGACATTCAGCCGGGCTGTTTTCGGCACGGTGCTGATCGGACGCTCATCATTGACATTGGTGCGGGAGGTATGCAGGCCGGTTTCCTCACAGGAGAGAAGGACCGGAGCAAAGAAGCGGCGGGCACCATAATGCAGCGCCTTCCACCGGCCGTAGTAATCGATGGAGGCCCAGGAGGCCACCGGCCAGCAGTCGTTGAGCTGCCAGTAGATGGCACCCATGCAGATTCCGCGGTTGCGGCGCCAGTGCTCCACGCCGCAGCGGATAGCTTCCATCTGCAGAAGCTGGGAAGCATACAGAAGAGTATCAAACGAGGCGGGGTAAAGATAGGTGGAGGAGAGATAGTTCAGAATCTTGCCGTTGGCCGACTGGTTCCGCTGATGCTTCTCCATGACATAGGAGAAGATGTTGCGGTCTTCCGGAAGTGTAAAGCTTTCCACGGTCTTTTTATCCGGGAAGGACTGGAAACCGAACTCGGATACAAAGCGGAAGAAATAATTCCGGTAGTCCGTAAACGGCTTGTTTCCGTGCCAGACATCCCAGTAGTGCACATCGCCCCGGGAGGGATCCGAAGGATTGTCGTAGGACCCGCCGGAGGAGGGAGAGGACGGCCAATAGGGCCGGTTCGGATCCAGCTGGGAAGTCATCTGGGGCAGGATGTATTCAAAGATTTTGATGTAATCCGCTTTCAGGCTTCCTCGCAGGGTTTTGTACCAGCCGTCGGAAACAGAGGATTCGATCTCGTTGTTGCCGCACCACAGCGCCAGGGAGGGATGGTGGCGCAGTCGGCGGATGACATCGGAGAACTCGGCGCGGATGTTTTCTTCAAACTCTGGCGTGAGGTCATACATGGCGCAGGCAAACATGAAATCCTGCCACACAAGCAGACCAAGTTCATCGCAGATATCAAAGAAGAAGTCATCGGGATAGTAGCCGCCGCCCCAGACACGGATGGTGTTGAAGTGTGCGATGGCCGCATCTTCCAGAAGAATGCGTGTGCGCTCCGGCGTGATCCGGCGCATCAGGTTATCTTCCGGGATGTAGTCGGCCCCCATGGCAAAGATGGAGGCTCCGTTGACTGTAAAGGCGAAGGATTCCCCATGATCATCTTTTTTCCGGGTGATTTCAAAGGTACGCAGGCCGATCCGTTTTTCCCAGGTATCAATGGGAAGCCCGGATTCATTGAACAACTCGGCGGTCAGGGTATACAGCGGATGCTCACCATACCCGTTCGGCCACCAGAGCTGGGGCTGTTCGACAAACATATGGCTGTCCGTGGAAGTGCAGACTGTCTGTCCGTCCGGACCGGTGAGGGTATAGCGTACCGAGAGGCCGCGGGCGGGAAGGCCGCCCGGAATATCCATCTCCGGATACAGATCAAGCGTGACATGCCCATCCCTGTGCATCTGCCGTACCTGTACGCTTTTCAGCTTGGGCTCGGAAACAGCCCAGAGATAAATGGGGCGGTAGATTCCTGCGTCTGGGAGACGGGGACCCCAGTCCCAGCCATACATGCAGTGGGCTTTGCGGATCATGGCAAAACCCTGGACGGAGTCGGCGGAGCCGGGAACCCGGTGACGCTCATAGGCAGCATGGGCTGCCCGCAGGGGAGAACGCAGCAGAATGGTCAGGACGTTTTCACCTTCACGGACAAAGGGTCGGATATCCACAGAGTAGGTCCGGTGCATATTTTCCGTATGCAGAATAAACTGATCGTTGACGCAGATATCTGCAAGCGTATCAATTCCTTCCATGACCAGACGGAGCTCAGTGGCGCAAAGCAGGGCAGAGTCGGGAACAAAAGTTTTACGGTAGACATAGTCGGTTTCCATCAGATCGTAGGCGATCCCTTCGTTGTCACGCCAGTAGGGATCCGGCATTCTGCCGTTATCCATCAGATCCATGTAAACAGAACCGGGAACCGTGGCCGGCAGCCACTCAGGGTCTGAAACAGGACGCATTTCCCATTCGGGAGAAAGGTCAAAGATGTGTCGCATGGCTGGCCTCCTTATTATCTGATTTGTTGTCACTTTCATTATATGCCCAAAGAAGGCTGAGGTAAAGCGAAAAAAGCGCAGGATCCATGAACGGAATCCCGCGCGGAAGACTGACATGCGTTACTGAACAGCCGGATGCTCTTTTTCAATATAGAGAATACCCAGAGTGTTTGGACCGCAGTGGCTTGAAACGACACAGCCGGCCCGGGTTTCCAGAATCTCGTCAAAGTAGTTGAGCGATGCAAGGGATGCTCTCAGCTCGTCCACCCATTCCGCTTTGCAGCCGCTGTGGGTGATGAAAACACGGCGGGGCTCAGCGTTGAGAAGGTCCGGTTCGAGGTCTTTTTCATAGTGTTTCAGGACATTGTAGATTCCGGAATGGTACTTTTTGCCGACTTCCATTTTTCCATTCCGGACTATAATCGTGGGATGCAGTTTCAGAATATTGCCGACAAGTGCAGCGGCTCCACTGCAGCGTCCGCCGCGGTGGAGAAAGGTCAGTGTATCGACGACAAAACTGCTCCGCACAAGAGGTTTTTTCGCCTCGATGACACGGAGAATCTCTGCCATGTCAGCACCCTGGGCAATCAGGTCCGCCGCGGTGAGGACCAGGAGCGCAATTCCGGTGGAGAGGTTCGCTGAATCCACGACATGAATCCGGTCCTCGGCGTGCAGTTCCTTTGCGGCCATGCGCATGACCTGCGCAGAAGCGGACATGCTCTCGGAAATCGCGAAGCAGATCAGTTCGTCACCGGCAAGGATGAAAGGCTTGAAGGCGCTGACGGCAGATGAAACCGGAAACACGGAGGTTTTCGGCGTCTTCTTGGTCTGATCGGACCAGACATAGATCTCTTCGGGGGTGATGGTTTTTCCATCAATATATGTCTCTTCGTCAAGATTGACATTCAGCGGCAGAATATGAATCTGGTAACGCTCCACCAGTTCGGGTGACAGATCGGAGGTACTGTCAGAAAAAATACGAATCATGGAATGTTTCCTTTCCGTTTCCCTTCCTGAGCACCCGCAAAGCACCGGTCAGCGGAACAGTGGCCGCACCGGCTTGCTTACGGCTCTGTACTCAGGATGTAAACATTTCTATTATAGGCGGTATACCGGAAAACATCAATTCACAAATCAAAAAAGAACCGGGCAGAAAAGAAAAAATGGTCTTTCCTGCCCGGTTCTTTAGAAAAATGAAGAACTTTCGGCTCATCAGAAGGGTGGCTGGCCAGCATCTGTGATGGGGACATTGCTCTCCGTCGTAATGATGACCTCTGCGGTTTTTACATGGTTCATTTCGCGCCATGCCAGATAAAACCCGCCGGCAATCAGCAGGACGGCCAGGACGACCGGAAGAATGCCCCGGGAGGCTGCCTTGGGAGCACGCCAGGAAACAGCACGGAGGTGACGCATGACGGCACTGGCCGCCACACCGGTCAGGGCACCGCAGGCAAGGCCGACCAGCATCAGGACGCCGAGATAGCCGAGCATCTGGCGAGGTGTATGCAGGATCAGCATGGCCATGACCACCTGTCCGGTATTGTGCAGAAGTCCGCCTGCCATGGAGACAACAATGGGGTGGATGGAAGGAATCCGTTTGAGCAGAACCATGCCCGTCAGGCTCAGGAGACCGCCGGAAAAGGCATAGAGCATGGTGCTGACGCCTCCGAACATAAGCCCGGAGAGAAGAACCTTCAGAGCCATCAGCACATAGGCCGTGGGAATGTCCAGCATCCAGACGGCAAAGATGAGAATGGAATTGGAAAGGCCCAGCTTGATTCCGGGGATTCCCGGGCTCGGAAGCAGGGATTCCACGTATCCGAGCACCAGCATGATGGCCAGCAGCATACTGGAGAGGGTAATACGAAGGGTATTGTCACGGTTGGAATGCGCCATATCAGACCTCACGGATTGTTTTCAGTGGAAGGACTGGTTTCCCCGTCTGTACCGGATGCAGAGGAAGCGTACATCTCAAGGATTTCTTCCGGTGTGTACAGTTCAAGGGAGACCATGTTGGGAAGGCAAAGCACGGCATTGTACAGGATGCGCTCATGACGGTTTTCCAGGGTGACAATGCCCTGCTCCACGCAGTCCTGGTTTTCGCAGGTCGAAGATTCCATATAGAAACCTTCCGGGGTGACATGAATGAGATTGACTTCCTCTGTTCCGTCATCCCGGACCTGACGGACTGGAAGCGTATAATCTTCCGTTTCAGGAAGAGGAAGCCAGAAAGAACCACCGGAGTAGGTAAGGAGAATATAGGCCTTTGCCACAGCGGGTTGCTCTTCGGAAGAATTCTCCGTGCTGTTCTCTGCAGGCGGTTCTGTATGTTCGGAGGCTTCCGCAGAAACGGGTATGACGGGGGACACGGTGAAAACCATAAGGAACAGAAGAGAGAGAAGAAGGAGTGCGGACCGTTTGAAAAGGTGCTTCATGAATGTGCTCACTTTCGTTGTGTTTCTGAAAGATCGTCGGCCTTTATCTGTAGAACATGTGGAAAAACGGGGTGTCGTTGGCAGAGGCTTTTTTCACTAGCTGGTAGCAGATGTAAAACAGTGCCGCAATGAAAACGATAAAAACCCAGTCGTTCGTCTCCGCCATGGCGATATAGTCATACAGTGCATGGGTCAGGGCAGGGAGTACAAGCGCGAGGACCAGGCAGGATTTCGCGCTTTCACGGTTGCCGGAGAGATCATGACGTTTGGCAAGCCCATACCAGATGCCCATGAAGACACCGAAGCATGCATGCCCCGGGACGGCGGTCACCGCACGAAT
>ONVN01000334.1 GCA_900321295.1 uncultured Eubacteriales bacterium | reverse complement strand
TTGATGTCATCCTGAACATCATGATGAATGTCTGCGACGGCATGGTGGTCTATGAAAAGGTCATCCGTCAGCGCGTCATGCGGGAACTTCCGTTCATGGCGACGGAAAACATCATGATGGATGCCGTGGAGAAGGGCGGCAACCGCCAGGAACTGCATGAAAAGCTCCGTGTCCACGCCCAGCTTGCTGCCCGCAACGTCAAGGAAGAGGGCGGGGAGAACGATATGATGGAACGGGTGGCGGCGGATCCTTCCTTCCAGCTGAACATGGAGGACCTTCAGAAGGTGCTGCGGCCCGAAGCCTATACCGGCCGCTCTGCCGAGCAGGTGACCGAATATCTCGAAGAAATCATCCGTCCGCTTCTGAAGGAAAAAGCCGGGGAAGCCGGAAAACAGGTGGAACTCACCGTGTGATTTGAAAAGGACAGCGCAGGCTGTCCTTTTTCATGGAAAAAAACGAGAGAAAAAAATCATAAAATGAGGGGAAGAAATCTAGGTTTTCATTCGTAAATAGTGTATACTTTTCAGGAACCCACCTGAAATGGAAAGTGAGGCGATTGCATTGGACATTACCTGGCAGACATTGCAAAACGCGTACTGGAATCTGTGCAACAGGTTGGGGCTGGCCGATATCCTGGATATTCTGATTGTGGCAGTGGTTCTCTATGAGATCCTCATGCTCATTCGACATACACGCGGAAGTGCCGTCCTCAAGGGCTTTGCGCTTCTGATTGCCGCATCCCTGATCAGCAACATGGTCGGACTGACCGCCCTCAACTGGCTTCTGGCCAGCGTGGTCAAGAACGGTGCCGTTGTTCTTGTGATTCTCTTTCAGCCGGAACTGCGTCATGCCCTGGAACAGGTCGGACGCGGGGCCGAGCTGGGCAGCTCCTCCCGCCGGGACGACAATGATGAAGTGTCCAGGGCCATTGACGGTATTGTGGAATGCTGTGTTTCCCTCAGCCGCCGCCGTGTCGGTGCCCTGATCGTGATTGAACAGAAGACCGGCCTCAAGGAGTATGTGGAGACGGGCACGGTGCTCGATGCCGCCATTTCAGCCCCTCTGCTTGAAAATATCTTTGAACCGAACACACCCCTTCATGACGGGGCCGTCATCGTGCGCGGCACCCGTGTTTCGGCAGGAGCCTGTATCCTGACCCTGACCGAAAACCGGAATGTGAGCCGTGATCTCGGCACGCGCCATCGCGCAGCGATCGGCGTGACGGAGACCACGGATGCCGTATCCCTGATCGTCTCGGAAGAGACGGGCATCATTTCCTATGCGAAGGCCGGCGAAATCAGCCGCGGCCTGGACGAGGATGATCTCCGCAAGATGCTCAATGAACTCTACCACAAGCAGGACCGCAAGTGGACGCGTCTGTTCCGGTCCAGGAAGGAGGAGAAGGCATGAGCAATCCGTCTCCCTCCAGATGGAAGGAAATCTTCGGTGAACTGAAGCGCGTGCTTTCCAAAAACTGGGGCTACAAGCTTCTTTCCCTTCTGCTCGCGGCCGTCATCTGGTCCGTCCTGATTGCGCAGGACCCCACGATTACCCGTGAGAAAACCATCAACGATGTGTCCGTCTCGGTAACGGGCACGGACAATATGAAGCGCAACGGGTTTGTGGTGACCAACGACCTGTCCGAGCAGCTCAAGGGCGTGACGATCCGCTCCACGGTGCCGCAGATGCAGTACCACAGCGTGACCGCCGCCAACTATGTGCCGCGCATTGACCTGAGTCGTGTGAATGCCTCCGGTACCCAGGAAGTCCGCATTCTGACGACCAACTCTTCCACCTATGGCCAGGTGATGGAAGTCACGCCGGCTACGGTCCGCCTGGAAGTGGAGGACTATATCACAAGGAACCGTATTCCGATCGTTCTGGAAACGGAGGGTGAAGTTCCGGAAGGCTGGTACATCACTAGCAGTACGGTGGACCCCACCATGCTGACCATCTCCGGCCCGCGTTCCGTGGTGGAATCCGTGGTCCGGGCAGAAGCCCTTCAGGACCTCTCCAATGTGCAGGCTTCGGAAGGCGTCCAGCGCTATGCCCTTCCGTTCCGGCTGGTGAATGCAAAGGGAGAAACCGTGGAGAGTGACTTGATTGAGATCACCAGCCTCTCGGTGCTCATCGACAGCGTTCTCCTTGAACAGACGGTCTATCCGACCAAGATGCTCGATTTCTCCAAGATCGGCGTCCTTGTCGGGGAACCGGCCAAAGGCTATGAAGTCAAGTCGGTGACCTACTCTCCGATGCAGATCCGGGCAGCCGGAAAATCCGACACCCTCAACAATCTGGACAGCCTCTTCAGTGATGCCACCGTGGATGTCAGCAATGCATCGGTCTCTTTCTCCCAGACTCTGCGTCTGAGAAAGCCGAGCGAACTGGCCTATATGAGCCAGGATTCCTTGACCATCACCGTGGAAATCGGGGATATCATCACGGAAAAGACCTTTACGGATGTGCGTATCCATGCAACCAATGTCGACGGTGCCGTGAGCGCTGCGCTCGATGAACGCTATGCCGATCTGGTGACCGTGACAGGCCCGGAGAACTGGCTGAATTCGCTCAGAGGCACGCAGCTGCTCCTGACCGTGGATGCCACCGGCCTGACACAGGAAGGAAAGTATGAACTGCCTGTGCAGTGTGCGATTTCCGGAGACGAAGGTCTGGAATATACGGTAAAAACCTCACCGGCAACGGTGACACTGAATGTGAGAGCGAGATAAATCAGGCAGGTGAGGCAGTGTTCACTGCTTCACTTGCTTTTTTCTTCAGGAGGGCGCTATGAATCAGTATGCCAATGCACTCTTCTCTGCGTTTTTCAGCTGGCTGAAGTCGGTGATCCTGATGATCTACCGCGCTGTTTCCCAGCCCGACCGGACCAGTCTGCTTTCCTTTATTGCCAGACACTGGGTGGTGCTCCTGGTGATCTTCCTGGTAGTGGGCACGGCGATTGATCTGACCGTCTATTTTTTCCGCTGGCGTCCCTTTGACGTCTGGGCGAGTTTTTTCCGCCGGCAGACCGGCCGCGGCCGGCAGCATTCCGGCCTGACAGGCCGCAGAACGAATGATGAACCGGTCCGCCGGGTGGAAGCCGTGCCGGCAGATGATGCCTATGTCATTCCCGATAACGGGCTGCAGCGGACCCCCGAGAACCTGACCTACGTGGATCCCATGACGGATATCGATTACGGTCCGGCAGAGGGGCAGGAAGAACCCTGGGAAGAGATCATGGAACAGGAAGCCTATCTGGAAGATGAGCCGGTGCAGGAGTTCGTGGAAGAAAAGAGAAAGCGCCGGCATACGCCCAGCCGGCCGCGGAAAGGTCTTCGGGAGCTGATCCGGAAGATCCTTGCCGAGGAGGAAGAGGAGACGGGCACCCTGCGCTATACAACGGCCCAGCCGCCGGTGGATGCCCGCGATGCCTATGGCGAGCCCTATATTCCGCCGCAGTGGAAGACGCCGGAACCGCCCGTCATCCGGAAAAAGCGCAGTGAGAAGGAGTACCAAGATGAATGATCTGCCCGCGGCATTTCTGGAGGAAATGCGAGCCCAGCTTGGAAGCGAAATGCCCGCGTTTGAAGCCGCCTGTGCCGGGGAAGCCCTGCGGGGCGTGCGGCTGAATCCTCTGAAGAAGCCGGCGCATTTGCTGCCGGAAGGCCTTGGGGAGCCGGTGCCCTGGTGCCCGGACGGCTATTATCTTTCCACGGAATCGCGCTGCGGCCTGCAGGTGCTGCATGAGGCCGGCGCCTGGTATCTGCAGGAGCCCAGTGCCATGCTGCCCGCCCAGGTCCTGCATGTGCAGCCGGGGGAGACTGTTCTCGACCTGTGCTCGGCACCGGGCGGCAAGACCACGCAGATGGCTGCGGCCATGCAGGGCCGCGGACTGCTGGTGGCCAATGAAATCGTGCCGAAGCGGGCACAGATTCTTTCACGGAACGTGGAGCGCATGGGGGTTCCCAATGCGCTGGTGATCTCCTCGGATGCGGAAAAGCTGGCCCTCCGCTGGCCGGAGACCTTTGACGCCGTACTGGTGGATGCACCGTGCTCGGGGGAGGGCATGTTCCGGAGACATCCGGAGACCCAGGGAGAATGGTCCCCGGAATCCGTGCAGGGCTGCAGTGCCCGCCAGAAGGAAATCCTGTCCTGCGCCGCCCGGATGGTGCGCGGGGGCGGACGGCTGGTCTATTCGACCTGCACCATGAACCGGTTTGAGAATGAAGACAATGTGGACTGGTTCCTGAAGACGCACCCGGATTTTGAACTCCGCCCCTTTGAACTGCCCGGCGTGGACGGAAGGGAAGGCATGCTGACCTGCTATCCCCACCGGATCCGCGGCGAGGGCCAGTTTGCGGCGCTTTTTGTGCGAAAGGATGGGGAAACCCGGCAGCTGGATGGAAACCTGCGGTGCCCGGAGGAAAAAGCGGTGCGCAGAGCCATGGAACAGGCCGTGCATACGGCACCGGACCCCCTTTTTGCGTTGGGGGACACCTTTTTCTCCCTGCCGGGCTGTCCGGATCTGAGGGGACTGCGTGTGCTCCGTGCTGGTGTGCACCTGGGAGAAATCCGCAAGGGAATTTTTACCCCGGACCATGCCTGGGCGGTGAGTACCCTCGCGCCGGATGTAGAACGCGTGGAGATCCGGGAATCGGAGGCGAGACGCTACCTCCAGGGGGAAACCCTGACCGTGGATTCCGGACGCGGCTATGTGCTTCCGTGCTTTGACGGCCTTGCACTGGGCTGGGGCAAAGTGACGGATACGGTCCTGAAGAACCATTACCCCAAGGGCCTGCGCAGGGCCGTGAATGCCGCTGATGCTGAATCTTGACAGGCAGGCCTGCTTGTGATATCGTGCACTTCGTATTTCTTCACCAGGAGGCTTGCATGATCACGATTGTAACGGACAGTATGTCGGACCTGACGCCCGAGGAGGCGGAAGAGCTCGGTGTTGTCCTGATTCCTCTCACGGTGCGCTTCGGAACCCATGAGTACCGTGAAGGCTATGATATTTCCAGAAATGAATTTTTTGCCAAACTGCGGTCCTGCAGTGAACTCCCCAAGACGAGCCAGATTCCGCCCAATGTGTTTCTGGAAAAGTTTGAGGAGATTCTGAAGGACCCGGAACAGGAAATCCTGTACATCGCCGGCTCCTCCAAGATTTCCGGCTGCTGCCAGTCGGCCATGACCGCCCGGGAGATGCTTGGGAACCCGGAGCGTGTGGAAATCCTGGACTCGCTGATTGCCATTTCCGGCGAGGCCCTGCTGGTCCGCATGGCGGCGGAAAAAGCCAAAGTGTACCGTTCCGTCCATGAACTGGCGGAACTGATCCAGTCCTTCCGTGACCGCCAGCGCTGTTTCGGACAGGCCGAGGATCTCAAGTATCTGGTCATGGGCGGCCGGCTGTCGCCGCTGGTGGCCAAGATGGGTACGGCTCTTTCGATCAAGCCCATGCTCAAGTTTGAAGAAGGATCCATTCTGCAGGCCGGGCTGATCCGTGGGCGGGGGAAGGCGAGAGCCTGGTACGTGGAAAAACTTCAGCAGTACCCACCGCGCCTGGACTGCCCGCTGATCATTGCGGGCTGCGACTGCCCTGAGGATGCCGAAAAGCTGAAAGCCTTCTTTGAAAGCCAGCGCATGGAACTGCCGAAGATCATCACCATGGGTGTGGGTGCCGTGATCGGCACGCATGTCGGGCCGGGTCTTCTGGCGGTTTCCTGGATTGAACGTTCCTGACAAAAAGCGGCACCTGCCGCTTTTTCTGTTTCAAAAGCCGGCAGGTGCCGCATAAAAGACAAGAAAAAAAGC
>ONVN01000216.1 GCA_900321295.1 uncultured Eubacteriales bacterium | reverse complement strand
TTTTCTGTTTCCGTGGGCTTCTCCGTCGGTGCCGGCTTTTCTGTTTCCGCGGGCTTCTCCGTCGGTGTCGGCTTTTCTGTTTCCGCGGGCTTCTCCGTCGGTGCCGGCTTTTCTGTTTCCGCAGGCGGTTCCGTCGGTGCCGGTTTTTCTGTTTCCGTGGGCTGTTCCACCGGTGCAGGCTCGCTTTCCTGTGTCACGGCAGGCGGATCCTGCAGTTCCTCGGCGAATGATATTCCCGGTGCAAGAGCTGCAAGACAGATCGTCAGCAGCCAGCACATTCCTTTTTTCAGCACCCTTTATCCCTCGTTCCCAATCTTCAAAGGCTGGGCTTTCCCAACCCGAATATCGATTATACTCTTTCCATGGAATCGTGTCCATGTAAGGAAACATTCCCGGACAGTACAGATCATCCTCTTTTTCCGTCAGGAGCCGTATAGAAAATATCCGGTCTGAACCGTCCCTGTTTCCCGAGATAAAACGATCCGAATTTGGAAAAACTTCCTGCACGACAGCGTATGAAATATTTCTTTCGGGCATGCTTTTTCCTCGGGCCCGTGCATGCCTTTTCCCGGCGCAGCCTGTTTCCCGGAAAAAAAGAAAAGCGGCTTTCGCCGCTTATCTTATGCCTGAGTTTTCTCAGCTTCCTTTTCTGCAAGGTATTCCTGCAGGGTTGCGAGAACCTCGTCCGGATCCAAGCCATGCACCATGCATGCCATTTCCAGGGACTCGCCATAGGAAGAGGGACAGCCTACACAATGCATACCGCACTGCATCAGGACTCCGGCGATCCCCATGTCGTACATGAGCATTTCGCCCATGGTGGTTTGTTTCGTGATTTCCATTGCTCAATGCCTCCTAGGTTTGATAGCAGTGCGAGTATACGCTATTTTGATGGGTTTGACAAGTGTCAATGTCACTGTCTCTCCACAAGTCATGGAAAATGTGCTATATTGTTTTCAATCAACAATTCCATGTATGGTTTCTGAGGATGAATCGACTGAAAGGAGCTGTATCTATGTCCTACGCCCTTGTCACCGGCTGTGATCATGGCCTCGGCCCGGCCATTGCCCGCTGCCTTGCAGACAGAGGCTATTCCGTCATCGCCTGCCGCCTGAATCCCGCGGAGCATGAGGCCGATGCGCTGGTGTCACGCTATCCTGAACAAATCCGGCTCTGTACGGTGGACATCGGCAGCGATGAGAGCGTGCAGGCCCTGAAAAATGAACTGAACAACACGCTCCCCTGTCTGGACATTCTCGTCAACTGTGCAGGCATTCTTGGCATCATGGAATCCAGTCCGGAAGAGCCGCTTGATTTTGATCTGATGGCGAAAGTCATCAATGTGAACGCACTCGGCACGCTCCGCATGACAACAGCCTTGCTCCCCCTTCTGGAACGGAGCGAGGGGAAAACGATTGTGAATATATCCTCGGAAGCCGGGAGCATTCAGGACTGCTGGCGCACCGGCTGGTTTGGGTACTGCATGTCCAAAGCTGCCAATAATATGCAGGGAGCACTGATTCATAATTACCTGCATGACCGGGGAGGACGGGTCATTCAGATGCATCCCGGACATGTGGCGACCTTTATGCGGGGCCACCTGGATACGACTGCCCGCGTCACGCCCGATGAATCGGCGGCAGGCATCGTCCATGTCGTGCTCGACCTGGATCTTCCGCTCAGGGACCGTCCCGTGTTTGTTGACTACACCGGAAAGGAGATGCTTTACTGATGTTGAAAGCCATGCTGCTTGGCACCTATGTCAATCCGCCGTATCATCCGCTGCGCGCCATTGATACACTGCTTTCCTTCCTCCTGTCCGACACATTCAGCCTGGAAATCACCGATCAGCCGAACGATCTGCTGAAGCTTTCTTCAGAATATCGTCTGGTTCTTTCCTATCTTGACCAGTGGGATACGCCCATACCGGACGCTGACGCCGATGCCCTGGTCCGTTTTGTGCAGGAAGGCGGCGGCCTGCTGGTCATCCATAACGGCATTTCCCTGCAGGCAGACCCGCGGCTGCTCGAGATGATGGGGGGAAAATTCACTCATCATCCGCCTCAGGAACCCATTACTTTCCAGGCACTCCCGGGTTCCTTCCTTTCAGACTGTCCGGATTTCACGATTTCCGAGGAACCGTACCAGTTCGATCACCTGGGTTCCCTTACCCCGATCCTTTCCTACACCTACCGCGGAAACAAATATCTGGCGGGATGGGAGAAGACCTGCGGGAAGGGGCGTGTCGTTTTCCTTGCCCCCGGACATGCTCTGTCCACTTTTGAAGACAAGTCTTTCCAGGAAATGATTCATCTGAGCGCCAAGCGCTGCGCAGGGATCATCTGAGCAAAATATCTTTTGAACAGACAGGAGGTTTCCCATGCTCTTTATCTGCTATGACCGCTGTTCCACCTGCAAAAAAGCAGAGCAGTGGCTGAAAGACCATGACCTTGCCTATGAAAAGCGGCCCATCAAGGAAAACAATCCCTCTGCAGAAGAACTGCAGGCATGGCAGAAGCAGTCCGGACTTCCGCTCCGCCGCTTCTTCAACACGTCCGGGCAGCTTTACCGTTCCTACGGCCTCAAGGACCGTCTTCCGGACATGTCCGATCAGGAAATGCTTGATCTCCTTTCTTCAGATGGAATGCTGGTCAAGCGTCCGCTTCTGATTGACGGTGACCGTGTCCTGGTCGGTTTTTCCGAAAAGGATTGGCAGGCAGCTCTGCTGTGACCTGCCCAGATGTCGTTTTTCCGGTTTCAAAACAGCCCCTGCACCCTTTCATCTGCATGCCGGATCTCCTATACTATAACCGTGCCAAGGGAGTAGCGAGTCACCGGAAACGGTGAATTTGGAAACGTCAGCACGATGCCGGGCATCCGTTCCAAATCAAGAAAGCAAGACTTGCACAGACGGTTCTGTGCGAGTCTTTTTTCGTACAGAAAGCATTTTCACCGTAAGGAGGTACACACCATGCTTTCTCTGATTCTCATCGTCCTGATTCTTTCTTCTCTTTCCCGCTACCGCTGGTACCGTTATCGCGGATGGGGCATGTTCGGCGGCTGGCATCATCCCATGGGCTTCTTCTTTGATCCCTGGATGGGCGGCTGGCATCGTCCTCCGATGGGCTGGCATAGGATGTACGGACCCTGGGGCATGCACGATCATCACATGGATGGTCCCTTCTTCTTCTGATCCCCATTTCTTTTCTGTTTCCCACCCCGGAGCAGCCAGGACATTTTCCCCTTCTCTGTGTATCTTTACTTTTCCCCATTAACTATGGTATCCTTCCAATTAAGGATACCGGATCGTATTTCAACCCGGTGTCAGCGAATTTCAGGAAAGGAGAACAACACGATGGACAAGTACGAATGCCCTTGCGGCTACGTCTATGATCCCGCTGAAGGTGATCCCGATAACGGCATTGCTCCGGGCACTGCTTGGGAAGATGTTCCTGAGGATTGGGTATGCCCCACCTGCGGACTCGGCAAAGACGCATTTACCAAAGTCGAATAAAAGAAAAAACGGAGGCTGTTTCCGTTCTCACGGAACAGCCTCTGTTTTTATGCTTCCTTCTCTTTCTCTTTTTCCATCGCATCCCGGAATACGACAAACTTCTGATAGATAAACTCGGTCACAAAGTTGATCACCATGTTGATGCCTTCCACCAGCCAGTCATGAACACCGGCGTTGGAAAGAAGCTGCCCCCACCAGCTGGAGAGCGGTGTGAAAGCCAGATAATACAGCGCTACGAGCAGCATGGCCTTCCCCACATTGGAGGAGGAGTGGAATGTAAATTTCCGGTTAAACGTAAAATTCCACAAAACGCTGAGCACAAGCGAAGGAAGGTAGCTGAACCAGTACTGGGAAAAATGCAGGACATCGTGAAAAAAAGCGAAACTTGCAACCTGCACAAGACCTGCTGATATGGAAAAGAGCGTAAATTTCACGGCCTGAAGAACATCTTTGCGTTTCATCGATCCATCTCCGATTCTGTTCTCCGCATGCTGCGGACCTTCTGCATTATACCGGTTTCTTTCCGCTTCGCAACATCCGGCCGTAAATTTCTTTTTTCTGTGACAGACAGCATGAAATCTGATATAATAACTGCATCTTGAGCAACAACCACATGAGCAACACTGAAGGAGGAAACAGGCATGGCGGAATCCTATAATATCTGTCTGGATATCGGAGGTACAAAGACACTTGGTGCGATCTTTGACAACAAGCAGAATATCATCTATCGGCTGAAGAAAAAGACCAAGGCCGGAGGCGACGATACCGGCAATGTTGAAAACCTGATCATCAGCGTTGTGGATGAAATGATTAAGGAATCCGGCATCAAAAAAAGCCAGATTCATGCCATCTCAGCTGGTGCACCCGGTGTTATCAACCAGGATACCGGCATCGTTCTGTTCTCTCCGAATCTGCCCTGGCGTGATTATGATATCCGTACGCCCATCCAGTCCCGTTTTGGCGTCCCGTTCTATATCGGCAATGACGTCAACGTTGGTGTACTCGGTGAACATGCCTATGGCGCTGCCAAAGGTTATGACAACGTGGTCGGTTTCTTCGTCGGCACAGGTATGGGCGGCGGCCTGATTCTCAATGGCAAGCTCTTTACCGGCACCGGTTTCAAAGCAGCAGAATACGGCCATATGGTTCTTGAACCGGAAGGACCGGTCTGCAGCTGCGGACAGCGCGGCTGTCTTGAAATTTTCTCTGCCAAGAAAGGCATGTCGGCCTATATTCTCCAGCAGGCATCCCGCGGCAGGAAATGCCAGCTGGCCGACCAGATTGAAAACGGCGTTTTCAAGAGCCGTGCTCTGAAGAAAGCCCTGAACGACAAGGATACCGTCACCATGGAAGCCGTGGATCGTGCCTGCCATTATCTGGCCATAGCCACCGGCAACATGATCAATACCTTCTCTCCGGATGTGGTTGTTTACGGCGGTGGCGTCATTGAAGCCGTCGGCCAGCTTTTCCTGGACAAGATTACAGCGGAGGTCGACAAATACTGCATGCCCAGCATCCGTACGACCGTGGAACTGAAAACAGCTGCCCTGGGCGATGACTCCATCCTTTATGGCGCACTCTCCATGATCCCTGACTAAAGAATTCAATCAGGCCGGCAGAAACTGCCGGCCTTTTTTGTGCGCACTTTCCGGATTGTCCTATGCACCGAACGCTTTTCGCAGCGCTTTCAGTTCATCCTGCTGCCTGGTCATCTCCTCAAGGGTCTTTGCTGTTTCCTCCGCTTCCATGAGGATTCTCCCGGCCTTCCTGACCGACTCCCGGAACGCCTCTGAAAGCCCCCGGACACCGTCATCAAAAAGCGGACAGACCACTCTGGCACGCTGGTCCATTGCTGCCCTGACGGTTCCATCCCGTACAACGGGAAGCAGGGGGAAAAACCTGCAGGAAAGCGGACGTTCTTCCCGGACGCATCTGCCCGGACAAACCACAACCTTACCATTCTGGGCTGGCAGGATTTTCCATCCGTTCCTCTGGGCATACAGTTCCTCTTCTCCGGGAAAAAGCAGCATGCCGGTTTCTTCTCCTTCCACAGAGCGGCAGCAGGCTGCAGAGCATGTCAGTCCGCAGTCTCCTTCCAGCGGCGTAATCGTTCTCAGGCATTCTCTCGCTTTTGCCACAGCCTCCTGAGCCGTCATATGTCCCCTTCTTTCTAAAAGCGGGAGAGGCATTCAGGCCTCTCCCGCAGTTCAGGCATTCCGCATGGTTCCAAGAACCGCCTCAGTTCATCAGTCGAGGAATTCTTCACGGAGGGTGACTCCGAATTCCTTCGCAATCGCACGCAGCGCATCATCGGTGATGGTCTGAAGTTCCGGAAGTCCGGTGGACTTCTGGAGCACCCAGATCTGAGCCGATTTTTCTATGGTATGCATCAGACCAAAGGTAATATCAAAGTCCGGACCGGACACGAACAGGCCATGCTGTGCCCATACCGCCGCTTCGAACTCCTTCATCTTCTCGCAGGTCGCCATGGCGATGTCAGAGCCGCCCGGAACCATCCACGGTACAACACCGACGCCGCCCGGGAACACTACAGGACATTCGGTAGCACTCTTCCAGAGAGCGCGGCTGAAATCACGGTCTGTCAGGGGCAGTACATAGGTCATCGCAATCACATTGGCAGGATGTGCATGATAGATGACACGGGTTGCACCATTGGTGGCGGCGACGCGGACAGAATGGTTCATGAAGTGGGACGGGAACTCACTGGTGGGACGTCCTCCATTCACAAGACCCCAGACAATACGGTAACTGTCACCCTTCTCGTTGATTTCCACGACACACAGACTGTCTTCCGGATCAACAATCACATTGCGGAAATATTTTCCGCTTCCGGTGGCGATGAAATACTCGCCTGCCAGGTTCTCACCCGTCACGCCCATATTGACCCATGGCCGGGGAGTTTCGTCAAAGAAAGGACGCATTGCTTCGACTTCTTCTTTCTTCAGACGATAAGTCAGATTGCCGCCGTTGCGTTCATGCCAGCCCTGAAGCCATCCGTCGTTGACCATACGGATATAGCGCTGCATGATGTCCAGATCAAGAATACCAGCCATAATGATTCTCCTCCCTAATCTTTACATGTGCATTTCTGGGATACGTTACCGGGTGATGACGTCTACCGGAATATTGAAGATCTTTGCCACCTTGAGAATGGTATCGATATGTCTTCCGACACCGGCTGCCATATGGTGGGTCGGGCCAGCCTCGCTCCAGCGGTTGCAGAATTCTCTTGCACCGCAGGTGAAACGGGTTCTCATGTTGGTATCACCGAACATGAAGATCGGGCCTTCCTCATTGACGCCTTCGGCTGCCACAAACTTGAAGTGCCCGTCCTTATCCTGGGTAATGCCCAGATAGGTCACAGGGCCAACCGGCGGATAGAACTGGGTGAGATAGCCGCCGCCTGTCTTGCCATGGAAGACAGGAACAATCTTCATGGTCGGCTTGTGCGCCTGGGAAATATCAGCGTCGCCGGATCCGCTGTGGCCGATGATGCAGATGTCCTCATTGAAATCAATGGAGTACATCTCGGAAAGCTGACCCGTGCCGCAGATGGTCTTCATAATGCTCATGGCCATGGCAACCTTGATGTCACCTTCCACAGCACAGGCAGTCCCCTGCTTGATGAGCATGGAGAATGCAGGGATCAGCATGCTGTCCAGCTTGCCGGCAACACCCTGGGCAAATCCGTCATAGTGGGAAGCAACAAGTCCGAGCTGCTCGTCCTTGACCTACTGCTCAAAGGCTACGACGTACCGGGCCATATCCCAGAACTTTTCGATCGTTCCTCCGCCTTCAATCTCAAAGGTGTCC
>ONVN01000203.1 GCA_900321295.1 uncultured Eubacteriales bacterium | reverse complement strand
TCCGTTCCATACCCAGATCAGGTTGTTGAGATGATATTCTTCGGTGAATTTCTGATACATCAGGTTCCACAGCCACTTGTAGGCGTCGGGTCCTGAAGCACCCCACCAGAACCAGCCGCCGCTGGCTTCGTGCAGGGGCCGCCAGAGCACGGGAATGCCGGCGTCACGCAGCCGTCCGAGCTGGAAGGCAATGGCGTCCAGGTCTTTCAGAAGCAGTTCATATCCCTTCGGATCGCCGCCGTCCATGATCTTTTTCAGGTTGATGCTGGAATACTCGGTATAGAAGCCGGAATACCAGCGGTCACCCTTCAGATAGGGTGATGGAGCATTCCAGTGCCAGCAGAAGGTGACGATGCCGCCTTCTTCCCAGTACTGAATGGCCTGGTCGACGGATTTGCCCTGGGATCCACGTTCCACGCGGGAGGGACTGTATTCCATCATGTCCAGACCAAGCAGGGCAGGATACAGACCGCCGGTGGCGCGCCAGACCGCCTGGTTTTCCAGACCGTACATGCCGCCGTCACAGTTCTGGCCGGTGATGATTTTCTTCCCGTAAATATCACACATCCATGCAAAGAGCCGCTGGGCTTCCGGCGAGGGATCCGGGTTCACCAGAACGGGAGAAACCTGGTACAGATCCTCAGGAAGGGGAGAGGACGGTGTGATTTCAAAAGCGTCCACCCGTACCCAGCCCCAGCTGGTTCCGAGCCCCAGTGTATGTTCACCCTTTGTCAGGTATATATAGGAAAGGAGGACTTTCTGAAACTCTTTCCCCTCAACCACACAGCCTGCGGCGCGCTGGCCGTCCACCAGCAGTGGGTTTTCCTTGTGTCCTCCGTCGGCACTGGCGAGAAGGACAGCGATATCGTACATGCCGCTTTCATCAATCTGAATTGTCAGTTCCACCTGATCACCTGCATCCTGAAAACCTTCCACCCAGCTTCTTTCACCGGAGGAAACAACCCGGACATGTCCCTGCACAGTACCGTCTTCCGCTTCAAGGTACATGGCACTGTTCTCTGCGGATGCCATGCCGGGAGACATCAGGAAAGAACACAGCAGAAAGATGACTGCTGCTGCATGAAGTCCTTTGCGGAGTTTTCTGTGTTTCTTCATCATGTATCCTCCTCCATGATTCGGCGGATGCTTTTTTCTTTTCAGTCCCGCATTGAGGAAAAACCTGCCAGCAGAGAGTGCATGCAGATATGGTGCGGAAAAACAAGGAAAACACCTTCTGCAAGGTGCTGTGTCAAGGTTTTGTTCAATCGGATATGATGCCATTGTACTCAAGATACGGTATGCAGTAAATGCAAAAAAAGCTTGTTTTATTGTAAAAATTGACATATGATCAGAACGGGTGAAGCGTATGAGTACACATCCTGTTTGGGACCCGCAGCATCAGATGCCACAGGGAAGGGAATTTGAAGCCTATCATTTTGTGGCACAGCACGCACAGGCGGTGGTTTACCATAATCATCCCTATTATGAGTTTTTCTTTTTTCTTTCCGGGCACACCCGGATTGTTGTGGAGGGGCTGGATGTCCGGCTTGCCAGGGGAGATGTGCTGATTTATCCGCCAGGCGTCATGCACCGGAATATTCACCTGGATGCGCTTGTTCCGTATGAACGGTTTTATCTGTATGCCACAAGGGAGTTTCTGAATTCCATCAGCACGCCTGATTATGACATTCCCGGGACCCTGGAAAAGATGACAAGGGATGAGCATTATTGCTTCCGCGTGGAAGAGAAAGATCTGGAGCAGCTGATTTCCCTGGTGGACAAGGTGATCTCCGGGGCCGAACGCACCCGTCCTGCGGAAAAGCTGATCAACCGGGCCATGTTTACCACCCTGCTGATTCAGGGACTGAATATGATGACCAGCCTGGATGTGCTTCCTCAGGATGATTACAGCAGGGGTATGGGCGACCTGATTCGGTATATTAACCAGCATGCAACGGAACCGCTTTCCCTGGATGACCTTGCAGATACCTTCCATGTAAACAAGTATTATCTGCTGCGGGAATTCAAAAGCTATACAGGAATATCCGTGCACCAGTACATGATGATCCGGCGGATTCTTTTTTCCCAGGAAATGATCCGCCGCGGGGCAAAACCAAAAGATGCCTGCTTTCAGAGCGGATTTATGGATTACTCGAGTTATTACCGTGCCTTCAAGGCCCGTGTGGGCATGTCCCCGGAACAATACCGTCAGAGTATGCAGAAATAGTTGCAGCCGGGAAAAGAGCGCTGTCTGTGCATCCCCCATGCGGTGGAGGCTCATGGACAGCGTTTTGATGCAGGCATTTCTCCTGAGCCGTCCGTGCTTTAAGCATTCGGATTCCCGGTCTTTATTCAGACTTTCCGGCTGATAATGAAACGATCATGGATCTGTGAATCAGCACTCAGCCGATTTTTTGTGAGGTAGAGATGTTTATTCGACAGAAAATCTGAGTGTCCTTTATCGGCGGTGGACATTTTGGTTTTTTCTACGTTTTTCTGAATAGCGGAAACAGAAAGCAAATCTGCAGGAAAAACAAAACCCGCCCGGCCGACAGAAAAGAACAGCAGTCCACCCCGCAGAATCGCGGACCCCCTGTACCCGGAACAAAATCCTGGATGCGCCATGCGTTGCGTTCACAGGCTTTCAGGTCTTGCAGATAACGGCAGTACTTCCGTACCTCATCATTCTTTTCTTTTTCGTCATTTCGCTGTACACTCTTGAACAGTGTAATCCGGGAATGTATCCGGTTTTGCATGATCCTCTGCTTTTTGCAAACGGGGGATCCCCTGAGACAGATCCGGCAGAAGGTTTGCCGCGATTCAAGACTGCAGCGATGAGCTGGTGCAGGGAAAGAGGAAATCATGGGTTTGAGCCAAAAACTTCTGGCCGTAAAGGACCACGAAGGAAACAAAATAGATGCCACCCAGGTCAAGGAACTGTACAAGAACACATTGGCCATTGGGTGGCCGTCCACGGTGGAAGGTGCGCTGCTGAGCATTATCGGCTCGGTGGACACCATGATGGTGGGGACACTTGGTGCTGCTTCCATTGCAGCTGTCGGCCTGACAGGACAGCCGCGTATGATCATGCTGATCTTTGCCCAGGCTCTCTGCATTGGCACGACGGCACTGTGTGCCAGGAGGAAAGGCGCAGGAGACCAGGCCGGCGCAAATGCCTGTCTGAACCAGTCGCTGTGCCTGATCAGCGGAATCGGGATCCTCATGACCCTGCTTGGCTATTTCGGCGCGGAATGGCTGATGGTATTGGGTGGTGCCAACGAGGACACCCTGGAGCTGAGCACGGGTTATTTCCGCATCATCAGCCTGGCTTTTCTGCCGCAGTGCTGGCAGCTGTGCATCTGTGCCGCGATGCGGGCCATCGGAAAAACCCGGGTGACCATGGTCACCAATATCACCGCCAATCTGATCAATGTCTGTCTGAACTATATCTTTATCAACGGGAAACTGGGCTTCCCGGCCATGGGTGTGCGCGGAGCGGCTCTGGCCACTGCCTGCGGAACGATTGCTTCCAGCATCATCTGCATCTGCGTTGTGATGCGCAAAGACGGTTACTTCCATCTGCGGATTCCCCGTTTCGACCGGACCACACTCAGCGGCCTTTTCAAGGTGGGCTCCAGTTCCATGGTGGAAGCCAGCTGTCTGCGGATCGGCTTTCTGATTCTTGCCCGCCTGATTGCCGGAATCGGGACGAAAGCTTTTGCAGCGTATCAGATTGTCAGTCAGGTGACCAGCCTGTCCTTTACCCTGGGTGACGGTGTCAGCACGGCAACGACCTCCCTGGTCGGCCAGAGCCTCGGAGCGAAGCGGAAAGATCTGGCCATGGCTTATGCCCAGACCGGCAGGCGGATCGGGACCATGACCGCCATCGGCCTGATGCTCGTGATCTCTCTGGCCAGCCGTGAACTGGCGATGCTTTTTACCACAGAGCAGGATATCATCCGGAACGTGACCATGTCGTTTATTGTGGTGATTATCGCGATGATTCCCCAGAACGGGCGTGTGGTTCAGTCCGGCGCTCTGCGCGGAGCGGGGGATGTACGGTTTGTTGCTGCCTGTGCCCTCATCAGCGTGACGCTGCTTCGGCCTATCCTGACCTGGCTGTTCTGCTATCCGCTGGCCAACATGCTCCCGGGGATTCCGGTGGCTGTGCTTTCGCCATGGATTGCCTTCCTGATTGATGCCATCGTCCGTGACCGCCTGCTGGCATACCGCATCCGTCAGGGCAAATGGCTTGATATTGTCCTGAACTGAAAAGATCCTACATAAATGGCAGCCCGGACCCTCCGTGCCTGGGCTGCCTTTTTTTCTGTGAAAAGCGGTCATGTGCAGAGTTATGCAAAGCGTCCGGGTACAGATTGGGTGAGGAAGCTCGTGAAAAAAACGGGAAACAGCTGAAAACAGTGGATCATAAACAAAGAATGGCTTGAACTGAAAGGAACATTTCTGATAGAATGAAATGAAGCAATGATAAACGGTCGTCATAGGATCATCAGAAGTACTGCCCGCACATGGAAAAAGGAGACAAGCAGTTATGAAAAATGAACAGTTCAAGTTTCAGCAGTATTCGGAAGAACTCAAAGCGTCTTTTGCGAAGCATGCCGATGAGACAGCCATCAGCTGTCTTATGAACAATCACAAAATATGGAAGATCTCCTTCGGCATTCTTCTGCGCTGGATTGAGGATTTTAAGATCATAAAGGAACAGCTCGGTCTCCGGGACGGTGACCGAGTGCTCGTGCTGGCCGAGGGGACAGTCGATGCGTTTGCAACGTTTCTTGTGCTGTCGGTCAACCACCTCACCGCCGTTATGGCCGATGCTGCCATACCTGACGGGGAGCTTCTTCCATTGATCGACTACTGTCAGATCAGTGCCGTCTTTACCGACATCAAAAACAGCGAAAAAATGCTCAGCACACAGCGGGTGCCTGTCCTTCTCACCTATGGTCTCCGCTCATGCGGAAAGATCATTTCAAGCGCAGACACTTCTGAGAACAGAGGGGATCCGACACCGGATGCAGTTGCCATTCTGTTTTCATCAGGAACCACAGCAAGCCGCAAATGTGTGGAACTGAGCTATGCCTCCATCATGATCACACACCGCAAGATCAAGGACAAGGGAGTGCTGCACACGGGAATACCGGGGCGGTCCATGCTGGAAGTCTTCCCCATGAGTCATGTTTCGGGTCTGTACTCTGCCTATACCCTTCTCAATGAAGGCATAAGCATTGTAACCATTGAAAGCATTTCTTCGGATACACTGCTGGAGGCTCTCAAAGTCTTTAAACCGTTTGCCTTTGGCATGGTGCCAAAGGTCAATGACCTTTTCATCAACAAATTTGAAGATGAACTGAAAAAGAAACATCTTTACGGCGTGTATTCGGCGCTGGCAGAAAAATCGCGGGAGGCCATCAAACGGACGAACAGCCTTGAAACAAGCCGCACCACCATGAAGCTGTTCAGAAGCCTGCTGTACAATGACAATTTCAGCTGCCTCTTTTCCGGCGGTGCTGCGGGAACACCCTATACAGGCAAAGCAATACAGAATATGGGCATTGCCTATCTCGATCTTTATGCATCGACAGAGTGCGGTGTCTATATTGCGTGCAATGAACCTGCCAACACAGGCGGGGAAGGTTCGGTGGGCAATGTACGGAAGGATCCATACACAGAGACGATCATCCACAATCCGGATGCAAATGGAATCGGAGAGATCTATGTCCGAACCGATCAGATCATGAACGGTTACTACCGTGATCCGGAAAAGACGGCAGAGTCGTTTGATGGCGCATATTTCAAGACGGGTGACCTGGGCAGGATCGATGACGAAGGCTATCTTTACATCACGGGCCGCATCAAGGAAAGCATTCTTATGCCGAACGGGGCAAAGGTTGCACCCGGAGATATGGAAATGCTGCTGGCCCCTGTTATGCCCAAGGGAATGAGCTATGCGATTGTGGGTGTGCCGTCGCCTGAAGACGGAGCGGACAGGATTCATCTGTTCATCAAACAGGAAAAGCTGTCGGAGGACGAAAAGAAAAAACTTCGGGAGGAGATCCTGAGCTTCCAGTACAAGTCGATGAACCAGTACAAGATCAGTGAGATCCATTTTATCGAAGAGATTCCGACAACGAATATCGGAAAACCCAAAAGATACCTGCTCAAGGAATATGCACTGAACCATAAGGAAGAGCAGCCGGAGAAAAAAGAGACAGCTGCTGCAGCGAAAACGGAAACTGCAGCACCGGCCTCAGCCGACAAAAACGGGCTGGACCCTGCTGCGGTGGAAGAAAAAGTCTTCCGGATCGTCAAAGAAATTTCGAAGTATGACCGGGAGCTTACAGGCTTGGAGGACTTTAAAGATGATCTCGGCATGGATTCACTTTCCATTATGGAAATGTGCTCTGAGATCGAATCCGAGTTTAATGTCAGTGTCGGTGCATACATTATCGTGATTCCCAATGCAAGGGAAATGACTGATTACATTCTTGACCCGATCTTCCAGGATCTGAAGAAGAAAAAAGCGGCCAAAAAGAGAAAGGTTGATGCATACCGCTATCCGGTTCCGAGAAATACCATGCATAAAGCGCTGTTCTCCTATTTCAGGAAGTGGAGCCGGAACAGCCTGGATTTCTGCGTGGAAGGACTGGAGAACGTTCAGGAAGGCAGGCAGTATATCTTCTGTCCGAACCATCAGACGCATTTTGACGGATTGTTCGTATGGACTGCCCTGGGCAGCAAATGTCCTGAACTTGACCGGTTCGGATGTATGGCCAAGGCAGAGCATCTGGATCAGCCTCTCACAAGGCTTATGATGAAGACCCTCGGCGGCATTCCGGTCAACCGCTCCGGAAACATCATTGACTCTACGCAGCGCTCCATCAATTTCATCAAGGAAGGAAACAGCTTCCTGATCCATCCGGAAGGAACAAGGACAAGGGATGGCCATCTTGGCGCGTTTAAGGATGGTGCGGCAAAGATGGCACTGGAATCAGGCCTTACAATCATACCGGTTGCAATCAGCGGAGGCTATGAGATCTGGAGCTATGACAAAACGCTTCCCCAGACAAAGGATGCGTCTACGGGCAAAAAGCGCAGGCTGACGATCACGTTCTGTCCGGAAGTGCAGACAATCGGCAGACAGGAAGAAGAAATCACCGCCGAAATCAGGGAAAAGATCATAAGCAGACTCAGTGAAAAGGAAAAGCCGGTCCAGTGATCAGCAAAAACGGAGGAGCAGCATGAATATCGGCATTGATGTTGACGGCACATTGATTGATATCGGGAAGTACATGCTTGAAAAGGGTGAAAAGTATTTTCATCGTGCCGCAAGCGATCCGGCCGCATTTGATATTGAGCAGATGTTTGCCTGTACCCATAAAGAGAGGAACAGGTTCTGGGCAAGGTATCTCCTTCCATACTGCATAAAGTCACCCATGATCGACGGGGCAGGGAAAACAATCCGGCAGCTGAGAGCGGACGGCCACAAAATCTTCATGGTCACAAGCCGGGTCTATACGACCAGAACCGATCTGTTCGGCGCTTTGTTCCGCACGATCCTGGTAAGATGGCTGAAAAAAAGAGGCGTGATCTATGACGGCATTGTGTTTTGTGAGGACAGCGGGGAAGCCAAGTCAGAGCAGTGTCAGAAACTTGAGATCAATATCATGATTGATGACAAGCCGGACAATCTGATGGCCATATCGAGGCACTGCTCCGTGATCGCATGTCCTGCGCCATGGAATAAAGGGATAGCGGATAAAGGAGTTGTCCGGGCGGAGAACTGGGCAGATATATACGATATCATCACCGGCGGGCAGACCTGAGAACCGGCAGGGATTTCTGGATCAGGGAAATGGACTGTGTGTATTGTTCACCTTCCATGTCCTTCTGACAGATTTTCCGGATCAGGCAACACAAAAAAGAAGAGACAGACTTTCCATCAAAAAAACCAGCCGCTTTTTGAGAAGTGGCTGGTTTTCCTGATATTCTGACGATGCGACGAATTATCCAAAGGCGTTTTCTGCAGCTTAACCTTTTACACTTCCTGCCGTCAGACCGGCAATAAAGGTTTTCTGCGCGCATAAATAGATGATAATGATTGGAACGACGGCCATCACAGCACCGGGCATCAGCACGTCAAAGGCATTTCCATAAGGCGTGATGGTGGTGCCCATGCCAATTGGAATGGTGAACTTCTCATTGCTGCTCAGGACGATCATGGGCCAGAGCAGATTGTTCCAGCTGTTCATGCCGCTGAGAATGGTCATTGCACCGAACGCGGGGATCATGATGGGAACCATGATCCGGAAGAAAACGCCGTAATCGGTACAGCCGTCAATTCTTCCTGCTTCCAGCAGTTCTTTGGGCAGGCCGAGCACATATTGTCGGAAGAAGAAGATCATGAAGGGCGGAACCAGATACGGAAGGACGACCCCAAAGTATCGGTCGGTCATCTTCACACGGATCATCATCCGGTACAAAGGCAGAAGAAGAATCTCAAAGGGGATCATCATGACGACCAGGACCAGCGTGAAGATCAGATTGCGGCCTTTGAAATCATACATTGCAAGACCGTATCCCACCAGAGAACCGAAAAACAGGCCGATGACGGTCTGAAGCACCATGACAATGACGCTGGACTTGTACCACTGCCAGTAGATGCCGTCCCGGTAGGTGTTGAGTGCAAGATAGTTTTCAAACGAGGAAATCCCCGGTTCAATGCTGAGACTCAGGCCTTTCCGGAGCATCTCCTGACCCGGTTTCAGGGAACTGGAAAACATAAACGCAAACGGCAGCATGGCAATGAATGCCCAGATGATCATCAGGGCTGTAGCCAGAAAGGAGAGCACGGCTTTCCGTTTATTGATATGCCTTTTTTTCATGATCAGCCCTCCTCCTTTCTGAAG
>ONVN01000401.1 GCA_900321295.1 uncultured Eubacteriales bacterium | reverse complement strand
TGGTCATCGATCCGTTCTGGAAATAGAGGAAATTCGGGCGGCCGTCCATCAGTGTGCAGGAGAGATTCCCCCGCCGCATCCGTGCAATCCGTGACTCTTTGAAATGATAGTCATACTGTGTCACCGCACCCATGTCCGGCTGGACATCCGTACCGAAATCATCCAGTTCATCATACAGAAGAAGCCATTCCACACCCCTGGGCTGCTGGTCGCGGCGGGAAGCTGTTTCATAGCAGTATTCCCCGTATGCAGCCAGATCTTTTCTGCCAAGGAAATATCCGACCAGTTTGAAGAGCACATAATAGGTGTTCAGGTACACCTTGCGTCCGTAATCCTGGCGCGTTGAATTGTTGGTGAATACCGAATCATCCGGGTCAATATATTTCAGCATCATCCGAAGATTCGCTTCCGCAGCCTCCAGGAAACGCCGTTCTCCTGTGGCCATATACAGACGGATCATCTGGTCATCATTGACCTGGTTATAGTTTCCGGAGCTTCGCTCTGCAAATTCCCCGTCCGCATTGATATCCAGGCCTTCATTCAGGTACTCGTCTGCCCTTCCGGAGAATTCCTGACGCCCGGTTATTTTTGCCGCATGCTTCAGAAATGCACAGATGGCCCAGCGGTGATTTGGGGTGTGGAACCCGCCGGCGGCAACCCCCTCGGCGCAGCTTTCAATCAGCCGCAGCAGCGGGGCCCGAAGCCATTCTGTTTCAGGCTCGGCATATTTTTCCATCAGCCACCATCCATTAAGGACAGCATTCATGGTAAACGCCGTATCCGGAGGAGACGCAAAATTGCATCCGGCAAGATCTAGGCAGCCGTCAGGGCGCTGATATTTTTCCAGAAAAGACAGGACTGCTTCCATGCTCTCCCTTACTTTTTCATTCAAATGGAAGCGGCTTGAAGGTGATACATAGGAAACCAGCAAATGTGCCAGTCCGAATCCTGAGCTGCGTGTATCCACATAATAACCGCGCATCTGGATGGCTCCTCGGCGCGAATGATGTTCTTCCATCAGCTGTCTGGACAGGATTCCCTCCGTCATCTGATCATGCGTTTTCATCATTTCTGTGAGGTGTTTCATATAATGATATTTCCCGCCTTTTTCTGTCGTATTTGGTTGTATCAATTCCTTCCTGCACAAAACTATCATATTAGACGGCATCTGTCAATGGATATTTCCAATAAATTAATTTTATAATTGTTATGTTTTGTATCTGTTTTGAGTAGGTTGAGACATAATTTTCTGTTTGCAGCGATATCCGCCCCAGGTTTCCTATTTTCTTTTTGTATATGTGTTCCATAAATTATCAACAGTTGCTCTTCATATGATCATCAGTGTTGACTTTCTCTTTTTTGCCATGTAATATGCAAATATGCTAATTGATATATATATTTTTTTCATTCAGACTGCATAGAAAGGAAGTCCGCCTGCAATATGAGCCATCGTTCAAACGAAAGTCGAAAGAATCCGGTTTCACCATATGCTTCCTTTCTTCTGTTTAATTTTGTTTTTTTCATGCTGGATACAACTGCCAGCTATTTTCAGATCTATCTGAGCGATATCGGCCTGACCAAAACCATGATCGGCACGGTAACCGGAACAGCCAGTCTTGTGGCTCTTGTTTTCCAGCCAATCTTTGGCGCAGCTGCTGATGCCTCAAAATCGAAAACCCATATTCTTCAGCTGCTCCTGCTGGTCACAGGAATCCTTTATCCTGTCCTGCTCCTGAACAGCAGCATGCTCTATATACTGATCGTTTACACCATTTTCGTCGTCTTCCGCCGGTTTCAGCCGTCTCTGAATACGACCATGTCAGTGGAGTATTCTGAAATTTCCGGAAAACCCTATGGCCCTATCCGGATGATGGGAGCAGTCGGATATGCACTCATGATGATGCTGATCAGCCGCATCGCCGGCACCGACAACGGAATTCCCAAAACGTTCTATATGTTCAGCGTCATTGCTGCTGTGAATGTTCTGATTCTGTTCTTCGTCCCCCGAATGGAGGGCCACAACAGAAAAGCCAGCGGCAACAAAGTCTCCCCTGTTGCACTGATCCGGTGCAGACCCGTCATGACCCTCATTCTGTTCCAGATTCTGCTGAGCATCGCCAACGGTTTTGGAAACAGCTATTTTTCACTCTACTTTACCCAGGATATCGGCGGTTCCAATACACTGTACGGAACCATGCTTTCTGTCAGTGCATTCATTGAGATTCCCTTCCTGTTTCTGGCCGACCGCCTGATCCGGAAGCTCGGAACGCGCCGCATGCTGATGGTCCTGGGACTGATTACGGCCTGCCGCTGGTTTGTCTGTTTTATCGCAAGAGATACCACCACGCTCTTTATTGTCCGGTGTTTCAATTTCATCGGTATCCTCGAAGGAGTCACCTACAGCCTGTCCCTGAGCAAACTGGTTGCACCAAGATTCAAGACTTCCGTACAGACCCTGTCAGCCACCATTCAGAACGTCGCGAGTATTCTTCTTTCCTCTTATCTCGGCGGTTTTCTCGCGGATCTCGTCGGAATCCGGCCCCTATATCTTGTCTCCGGCATCCTGGTCTCTGTCATTGTGTTCTTATTCTGCGGTTTCATCCTCAAATTTGATGACAATACCCCTGCTTTCGAAGGATAACCTGCAGATGTCCGTCTGCGGTCTTCGCTGCATGCTTCACAACCCGGAGAGGAAGAAAATCCAATGCGTGCTTTTGACTTTCATCTGCTTTCCCATGAAGCACAGATCCTTGTGCATCAGGCACTCGATCATCTGTCCCCGTGTTATGACGCGGAACGTCATCTCGTCTACCGCCTTCGGAACGGAGAGAGGGTCCATGAAAACCGGGCTTCTCTCTATTACGCACTCGGGATTCTGATGACCGGGCAGAAAGACTGCATCGCCACGGCAGAAGCGTTGTGTCATGCCGTCATTGATCTGCAGATCGATGCCCCTGCGGAGATTTTTCACGGTGCCTATCTGCACCCCGGCCAGAAGATGCCCAGGAAAGGCGTGCTGGATTATCAGCGTCTGGGAACCTATGGACGGTATTACCTCGACTGCTTTTATGAACGTCTGGCCGATACATTCCGGCTGAACCTGAACAGCGACCCGGAACTTGCTCCTTACTGTGAGCAGATTGATCAGCTTCTGATCAAAGCTGCATTGGATGTTCATCCCATGGTGTATGCCACTTACGAACCCTGCAGCCGGGAATTTCTGCCCATGTGCTTCGCCATGCTGCTGGAGTATTTCGAAAACGAACTCTCCCCCGGGCTGGTGCATCGAATGGAGCGCAGCGCCGAGATGGCCGTTGAAGGCGCCATCATCCGCAGCCGGACGGACTTTTCCCCCATGAACACCAACATTCAGTGCATGCACGTGTTCGTCACAGACTATTTCGGAAAACGGCTCGGGCATCCCGAGTACTGCCGTTATGCGTTGGAATATGCGCGCAGCATGTACACGGCATACCGGATGCATCATGCGGCTGCAGAATTCAATTCACCGACTTACTGCGGTGTAGACCTGGCCACGCTCGGTTTCTGGCGCCGCTACGGCTCCTGCCATGAGCTGCAGTGCATCGGTGCGGAACTTGAAAAGGGCATCTGGCAGGACATGATGGCGTTCTATAACCCGGCGATGCGGAACTTCTGCGGACCCTATTCACGTGCCTATGAGATGGACATGTCCCTTCATACCCATTTTCATGCGCTGTTCTATCTCGCACTCGGAGAGGCACGGTTTCCCGACCACCCTTATTCCCATGAGAGCGACAGCAATCCACTGCTTGTTCTGGGCAGTGTCTGTATACCGGAGGATGCACAGGAAGCCGTCTTTGCACCCAAACCGGACACTGTCATCCGACGGCAGTTTCGTGAACTTTCTGAACGCGGGGACCCCGAACACAACGATGCGTTATGTACCGCCACCGCCTGGATCTCTCCGCGTCTCATGGCAGGAGCACTTTCGGGCAGTGAGAATCCCAGTTATCAGCTGCATCCTCTGGTCGTTTTCTGGCGGCACGGACAGTCCCTGGGCACCATCAAACTGCTGCGCTGTCTGCCCAACGGCCGGATGATTCATCTGCATACCATTCTCTTCAACGGGTACGCGGAGAAGAACCACATCGTCATGGATGTGAATGTCAACGTACTGCGCGATATTCATGTGTTTTTTGAAATTGAATGCGATGATATTGCGCACGCCGTCATCACAGAGACAAGCTGGGAGCTTCCCGGCCTGCATATTGCACTCAAGGCCTCCGCCCCGGAAATGCATCTTGAATCTGTCAATGCCCGCACCCTTCGTGTTGTCTATCCTGCTCAGGTGCGCCGTCCTGAAACCATGACCATGCATTTTGACCTGCAGTTATTCGTTGATGTTCCCTGACATCTGACAAGGAGGTATTTTCCATGGCAAGCAAACTGTATGAGCAGCTGAGCCACGAGGGCAAAGTTCTGGTGGATCAGGCGATGGAACATCTGGACCCCTGTTATGATCCCGAACGCGGCCTGGTCGGCATGCAGTACCGTACGCGCCGTTATTATGGGGCGCGTCCCTCCATGTACTATGCACTGGGCCTTATGCTGCTGGACGCCCCCGATTGTGTCGGGAAAACAGAGAAAATCATTCACGCTGTGATTGACACCCAGATCGATGCCCCAACCGAAATATTCCATGGCGTATACCGCCACGACGGGGCACCAGTGCCGGCCATGGGTGTTCTTGACTACAAACGCCTTGGTTTATATGGCCGCTATTATGCTGACTGCTTTTATGAACGGATGGCCGATGTTTTCCGCCTAAATCTGAAGCACACCCCTGAGCTGGCAGATCATGCCGAAAAAATCGAAGAGATTCTGCGCAGGTCTCTGTTCGAAAGCACGCCGGTCGTATGGTCGACTTACGAACCCAACAGCCGTGAATTTATTCTCATGTGCCTCGCCATGCTGCTGGAACATTTTTCCGACCGACTCTCCCCGGCTACCGTTCATCGCATGGAGCAGAGTGCCCGCATGGCACTCGCGGGTGCCGTTGAACGCAGCATCACAAACTTTTCTCCTCTGAATACAAATATCCAGTGCATGCATGTTTTTGCGCTTGATTATTTCGGCACCCGGCTGAAAATCCCGCAGTATCGGGAGTATGCCCTGAAGTATGCCAACGAAATGCTGAAACGATACCGCAGCTACCATGCCGCCGCTGAATTCAATTCCCCAACCTACTGCAGCGTGGACCTTGCCACACTCGGCTTTTGGCGGCGGTATGGATCCCGCGATGAGCTCCGGCAGCTTGGTGCGGAACTGGAGGCAGGCATCTGGCGTGATATGATGGAGTTTTATAATCCTGCGCTGCGCAATTTCTGCGGCCCTTATTCCCGTGCCTACGAACTGGATCAGAAGATCCATACCGGCTTTAACGCCATGCTGTACTGGGTGCTGGGCGAAGACCGTTATCCCTGGCATGACTGGAGCCATGAAAGCGCATCGAATCCACTGATGGTCCTGGGAAGCGTCTGTATTCCCCCGGATGCCCAGGAAGCCGTGTTCGCACCAAAGGAAGATGTTGATGTGTTCCATCAGTTCCGTGAGCTTTCCGAGCGGGGCGATCCGGATCACAATGACGCGCTGTGCACGGCTACCGGCTGGATCAGTCCGCGGCTGATGATCGGCGCGCTCGCCGGAAGTGAAAACCCGAGCCACCAGCTGCATCCCCTGGTGATTTTCTGGCGCTGCGGGGAGGATATCGGCACGGTCAAACTGCTGCGCTGCTGGCCCAACGGAGGCATGCACCACATGCACACCGTCTATTTCAATGGCGTCTCCAGAAAAAAACACATCGATATGGATATCCACACCGACGTGAACCGTGATGTCAAATATTTCTATGAAATCGAATGCCCCGGAGCAGCCTCCTCCATCATTACTCCGGACACATGGCAGCTCCCCGGTCTGACCCTCCGCCTTTCTGCAGATGCGCCGATGCCTTTTGTGGAAACCGTCAGCGATCGCGTCATCCGCGTATGCTACCTCGCTGAAGTTGAAAAGCCCGAAACCATGACGATGCATTTCAGTATGGATGCTGAACTGCCGGACTGAATTCTTCCTGAGCCTGACCATTTGGGCTTATACGTTTCCGTTTCCTACCGTCACCTCGGCTCTCCTGACCCAGTTTTCAGGAGAGCCCTTTCTGTTTCATCCCTTAGCTGGTCCCTCTGCATTGGATGCCTGCATGTCCGGTTTTCCTGTTCCGTGGTTTATATCAGCAGGCGCATAACATATCATGCATAGAAAGCCGGTCATCAGCATCCGATATCCGAGATGTCCCCGCCTGCTGTCCTGCACCTGACATGCATGCCGTCAGCGGCATGTGCTCTGTCTGTAACTGCTAGGTAACCCGGCCGCAAACCCTGTCTATGAACATGCTGCGGAGCCGTCGTTCTTTCTGGTGTTTTCGTTGAAAACGTGCAACACCAAAATACCGGAAGTCAGCATCTATAGCACAATGCTCCGGAAAAACCTGCCTGTCTTCTTGCGTTGACCCGAAGTGCAGCGATTCCTTTCCCAGTCAGAAAATGCCCGCCGCACGAAGGCAGCAGGCACCTCACCCGATATTCATTTCAACACATTACCTGTTCTTATTCCCCAAGGAACCGTTTCAGCTGCCCAGGCCGCCGGTAGCAGATTCCCTGCCAGCCCAGCAGGAGCGCTGCCGCAATATTGGCGGGATTGTCGTCAATGAACACGGTCCGCTGCCTGTTCAGATGATAGCGGTCGACGAGCCGGTTATAAATCTCCCGGTCCGGCTTCAGCGCATGTTCCACGGACGAAACCACATAACCGTCAAAGAGGCTGAAAAATTCATATTCCCTGACGTTCCGCATGAAATGGGCCTCAGGATAGTTGCTCAAGACATACAGTTTTTTCTGATGTGCCTTGCACACCCGTACCGCCTCCGCACCCTCTTCCACCACAAAGCGAAAATCCGGCCAATGATGCATCAGATAGTAGATCGGCTCGTACAGGTCTGTTTCCTTTCCTGCCATGATACGGGCACATTCCTCATCTGTCATCTCACCGTAATCAAACAAATGCCAGTAAGGAGAGCAGGTCGATTTTTCCAATGCACGGCGTACCCGTTCCGGTTCATCCGGGAATGCATTTGTCAGGATTTCCGTGGCATTCATATCCACCAGCACATCGCCCACATCAAAGACCACGGCATCAATCCGGTCCCAGGGCATGGTTTCAAACTGATCATCAAGCGTTAAATAGATCATGGCTATCTCCTTATCATGAAGCATACGGAATCATGCATGCGCTTCGCCGCTGCACGAAGAAGTTCAGTCACAGGCAGTCATGGCAGAGGGCGGTCCGATCATCGCATGAAGGCGTCATTCGTCCTTATGCGCATGAGCTCCCATCTCTCCAAAGGATTCCTGACCAGTCTGCTGTGTAAAGAAGACGGGGTTCCAATGAGGGGAGAAGATCTGTCATCCGGCTCTTTCCGTCAGCTTTCCTTTGAAGCGTTCCGGCAGAAAGGATAAACCGCTGGTGTCCGGTTCATCCGCGTGAAGAAAACGCAGCACCGGCGCGTTGACCGGGACCGAATCCGTGTCCAGCTGCCTCATCGCCGCAGATCCTCAAAATGCGCAGATCCTTATTCTTTTGTGATCCGGGTCATGCAGCCATGCGTATAAACCACCCTGTATCTTGTGTCCGGATACTGGAGTCTGTCCATCAGCAGCATCATGATGGCAAACGTCAGATTCTTCATCTCTTTGTAGCTCTCGCTGTTTTCATCCAGCCAGCGGTCTGAATACGGACCCATGCCAAAACCATAGATCTCCACATCGCCGCATTTCATCCCCAGTTCTGCAGCTGCACTTTCCAGCTTCTGCGCCAGATGATAATTGGCACAGATAAAGACATCCGGAAGCTCCATCCCCGCGAGCCTTTTCCTGTACAGGCCGCTGAAATCGAACTGGCTCGTTTCCGTATCAAGGATGTCGTAAGGTTCATGAGGCGTACCGCAATAATCCTCCACCGCAATCCGGAATGCGTTATACCGTTCCTGAAAACCGAAACAGTGACTGCGGTCTCCGACAAAACCGAACTTCTTTTTTCCTTTCGCAGCCAGTTCCCGGACGCAGGCAATGATCTGATCCGGATTTCCTGTGACAACATCAAAGCTTCCGGTATAGATGCCGGGATTCACCGTGCTGTCAAACAAAACGGCCGGCTTGCCATAATCCAGCAGGTGCTGGATGCAGTTTTCATTGAGTATTTCAAAAACGATCAGCGCATCTGCGTCCCCAATCTGAGCAGGCAGACGACACTGCAGGATCTCTTCTTCCGACAGGAACTGCATGGTCATGATTGCATTTCTTTCCCTGACCGTGGGCTGCAGAATAAACATCAGAAAATTGAGCATCCTGCTCGTCATCAGGTTCACATCCTTGGTCACGAGCATGATATTCTTTTTCTTATTCTCCGCCTGCATTTCTTTCCTGGCGCCAAGCATTTTGTAATTCAGGCGGGCTGCCTCTTCCAGAATCCGAACCCGCGTTTCCTCTGCGATCCCTTCGCTTCCGTTGAGCGCTCTGGATATGGTATTTCTCGAAAGACCCAAGGATTGTGCAATATCGTTAATGGTCGTTTTTCCTGCCATGATCTTTTATCCTCCATTGCCAGGCGTATCCTTGTATACCAGCCATGGTGTTTTGTCCTATTGCACTGCGTTCTTTTTTATCATTTGCAATCAGCAGCTGCTTCAGTGCATTTCATCACGGGACTTCCGGAGGCCGCTTCCTCTTTCACCGCTGCGGAAGTCAGGCCTTCCTTGATATCCTGCTGACCCGTCCGAAAGAACACGGGGATCACCGTTTGGCTGTACAGCTGAATCACATGACATTTTTACGTTGCATTTTGTATTTTGCACAGTGCAAATGTAACTTACTGACTTCATACTAACACGCATAAGCACCCCTGTCAAGCGCTGTTTTGTCATTTTCACGGCAATTATCGGATCTGTTTCCTTCATGCCGCTTGCTTCTTTCATCATTGCATGATATGATTGCACCAGTGCAAACGCACAGTTTCATATGCATCTGCTTCTCATTTCATCAACCACACGAAAGAAGTGCTGCACCATGTTTGAGGATATTCGTGCATCCTTTCAAAGGATGCTGGATCAGGCCGGGATCGAAATCCCGGAACAGGGATTTCTGGCCGGCCCTGTCAATCCCATCCGAAACCTGTTTGGCGGCAAAAGGCGCCTGGATCCCGGCATTGGCTGGGATAACGCTCATTTTCCGCTGAATTATGCACTGCTGATGCAGGAAGGTATTCCCGGCATCATTGAAAGGGCTTCCGCTCCGGCAGCAGGGCTCACCGAAGAAGCACAGGCATACCGGCAGCTGATTGCCGACTGCTATCGGATGATTGCAATGTATATCCGCCGCCACGGACAAGAAGCACTCTCCATGATCACAGAAAACGCAGAGGATGCCCCCCGCCTGAAGCGGATCAGCCAAAACTGCTTTGCGCTTGCGGAACGCGCACCCGAAACCTTTGAGGAAGGTCTGCAGCTGTTCTGGTTCATCTGGCGCATGCGCCGGCTGTACACCTCCAGCATCGGACGCTTTGATGTGCACCTTTTTCCTTTGTATCAGCGCGACGTGCCCTCCCGCATCTCCAGAGAGGAAGCCTGTCAGATGCTGATGGAGCTGTTCGGAAAGCTGACGGCCGTTTTCAGCGGCGATACCCTTATGAATCTGATGGTTGGCGGCACAGACGCCCAAGGAAATGACAGCACGAACGATCTGAGTCTTCTGATTATCGAGGCCTCCATCCGTTCTCCCGGGAGTGAACCGCACATCAACATCCGTCTTCATGATCGCAGCCCTCAGTCGCTTCGCGAAGCTGCAGCGCGCATGATCAACGACTGCCGCGGACAGGGCGTTCTCTATTTTGACCGGAACATCATTCCCGATCTCGTACGGCGCGGTATTCCGCTGGAGCACGCCAGACTCTACGCCAATGACGGCTGTACAGAATTAACCTTTGATCAGCATTCCGCCATCTGGTTCACGCAGATGGAAAGCATGAAAACTCTGGAGCTTGCCCTTTTCCGCGGTCAGGAAAACCCCAGCGCCCCGCACCGTGAATACCATAAGTGGGCCGCATTTCAGGATGCACGCCTCTTTGAAAGCAAGCTTGTCTTCGGCTATGACAGCGGGGATCCCTGTGCATGCGCGGACTATCCCGCATTTTACAAGCTCTTCTGCCGCCAGTTCTGCTTCCAGATTCAGAAAATGCTGGAAGGGATCTCCGGGATGATCCGCGGCAATGAATGTGACAGCACCCTGATCACATCTCCCATTGCTGCAGGTATGGTGGAGGCATCCCTGGATACCGGGATCGATCCCATGCGTGGCGGCTGGGATGTCAGGAATTATCAGCTGCTGTCGGGGTCTCTTCCCACGACAGCGGACTGCCTGTATGCGGTAAAAGCAGCCGTATACGATGAAAAACGGTGTTCCATGGCAGAACTGCTGCAGGCCTTGCGGGACGATTTCAGAGGACACGAGGAACTGCAGGCATATTTGAAAGGCCTTCCCAAATTCGGCAATGATATCGATGCAGTGGATGAAATTGCGGCAGGCCTTGTGCGCCTTTTCTGCGATTGCGTCGAGAACTATCCGGATCCGCTGGGGGTCAGAATCCTGCCCGGAATCTACAACATCGATTTCAACATGTTTGCCAGTGCGCTGGGAGCCACCCCGGATGGGCGGAACGGGGGCGACATCATCTGCGAGCATTATTCCCCGACGCCTGGATGTGCCAGAAACGGCCCCACTGCAGTAATTGCTTCTGCCTCCAAGGCACCTCTGCATCGCGGCTGTGCTTCTTCTCCCCTGTACCTCGCCCTTCCCAGAGCAATGGGTGCATTGGACCAGTCCATTCTGCTGACGCTGATTGATGCATGCGAACAATCCGGCCTTCCGGTCGTCAGTCTGTCCGTCTACAACAAGTCCCTGCTGGAAGATGCGAAGATTCACCCGGAGAAGCATGAAGACCTGATCGTGCGCGTGTGGGGCTTCAATGCGCGTTTTATCGATCTGGATGAAAATCTGCAAAACCATATCATTGCGAGGATTCTATGAGCAGCGGTATCGTCATGAATATCCAGCGTTTCTCTCTGAATGATGGCCCCGGGATCCGGACGACTGTCTTTTTAAAGGGCTGCAACCTTCGATGTCAATGGTGCCACAACCCGGAATCCTGGGAAGCAGTTCCGCAAGTCCTTTATGATGAAAGAAAGTGCGTCCACTGCGGATGCTGTGAAACCAACGGGCCGCAAAGCTGTGTACGCCAGGCAAAAGTGATCTGCGGAACGGAGATGACAGCGCAGCAGGCAGTCAGCCAGGCTCTGCGGGATGTCAGGTTCTACGGAAAGGACGGCGGTGTCACGTTTTCCGGCGGAGAGCCGCTCCTGCAGCCGGCTTTTGTCAGTGACTGTATCCAGCTTCTGAAATCATCCGGCATTCACACCTGCATTGAAACAGCACTGCACGTCTCCCTCGACAGCCTGCCCCCGTCCATCTTTGAAGCGGATCTGATTATTGCGGACCTGAAATCCATAGATTCCACGGTACACCGTTTCATCAGCGGAACAGGCAACGAACGGATTCTGAACAACCTTCGGCTGCTCAGTGAGAAAGGCATTCCAATGTGGATCCGGATGCCGCTGGCTTTCGGAATCAACACGGATGAGTCACAACTCCGCCGTGCTGCTCGCTTTCTCATGGGCCTGTCTTCCGTTCAGCAAATTGATCTGCTCCCGGTCCTGAACCACGCGGCCGACAAATACAGGTCCATCGGCAAGGAAATGCGGCCCTTCAATACCGATACCGACAGTACAGAACTGGCGCATTCCGTCTATGCTTTTCTGCTGAAGGAAAGCGGTAATGAGCTTCCCCTGCACTGCATGGTATAAAGTGAATAAGGCGATTTACCATGGCAAGGTTTGAAATCCACTTTTATTCCTGTATTTAAATGTGGA
>ONVN01000215.1 GCA_900321295.1 uncultured Eubacteriales bacterium | reverse complement strand
TGAATCAATCCGCGGAAAGCGGTTGAGTATTATATGCGGGATACCGCAATAGAGGAGGATTTCACATGAAGAAGTTCCTGGCACTCCTGGTGGCAGCGCTGATGATCACAGCATGTCTGCCTGTTGCTTCGATGGCTGACGCACCGGTCAAACTGACCTGGTTTGTGGATGTACCGTCCTTCAGCTTTAACTCAGAAGGATGGGGAATTGACCGCATGACCAAAGAACTCACGGAAAAGTTTGGCATTGAAATTGAATTCATTACGGCTGCAGATACCTCCGGCTCACAGCTCGCGGCTCTGATTTCATCCGATTCGATGCCTGACATTCTGACCGTGGAAGGCCTCTGGAATCCGGAAGACACCAACCTGCTCAAGCAGCTCGCAGAAGCCGAGATGCTCTATTCCTACAATGATCTGATTGACAAGTATCTGCCGGAAGAAGAGAAGGCTGGATTCCGTTCCGATGTGCTTGCATGGTATGCTCTGGCTGACGGAAAGACCTATGCATATCCGAACTACGCCTATTCTCAGGACGACCTGCCGGAAGGCAAAGGCCTGATTCCGAACCGCTGCATCGTGGTGCGTGCGGACATGCTCGAAAAACTCGGCAATCCCTCGATGGAATCTCCTGCGGACTTCCTGAACGTGTGCGAGCGTGCCGTGAAGGAAATCGGGACTTATGACGGACTCGATGTAATCGGCATCCAGCTGTACGAGGAAGGCAATGAGGCGGTCGACATCATCAATCAGTATTTCGCCGTGCCGTGGGAGACTGAGGATGGTCATGCCTATGACTACTGGACAGCCGGCACCAACAAAGAAACCTATCAGTTCCTCAACGAAGCATTCCGCCGCGGGCTGATTCTGGAATCCAACTATTCGGATACCCGTGACAATGTGCGTGAAAAGATTGCAAGCGGCAGGGTCTTTGCTCTGATTGCTGCACCTCAGGACTTCAGTTCCCAGTTCGGCACACTGTATGACCACGATCCGAACGCCTATTATGTTCCCGTGACCCTGCGCAACGCGAAGGGCGATGACCCGACTCTGACGGATATCTCCGGATGGGGCTATCTGCAGACCGCCATTTCCTCCAACTGCAAAGCGCCTGAACAGCTGATCAAGATGCTCTCCTTCCTGGTCAACAAAGAAGGTGCCATCCAGATGAACAAGGGATGGGAAGGCGAACAGTGGCAGTGGAACGAAGACGGAACCATCTCCACGCTAGACAGCTGGAAGGATGCAGTGGCTGCTGATCCTACACTGACCAAGAAGATGGGCATCAATGCGTTTGATCTGTATGCCAACTGGTGCTTCCTGATGCAGTTCGAATCACCGTTGAACCTGGAGAACCCCAACGATCTGAAGAACTATCATATTACCGATACCTACATCAAAGCCCCGATGGCTATTTATTCCTATCGTCCTTCCCAGTCCATGACGGACCCGGCAGATGAACGTGCCACCCTCGTCAGCGAAGAGCGCACCAAGCTCAAGAGCTATATGACCATTGCAGAAGCAGAACTCCTGACAGCACCGACTGAAGAGGCGTTCGAGGCCAAGTATGCAGAGATCGCTGCGACCCGTCCGAGCATCTATGATCAGGACCTAGTGATTTCCTACAGCGATGACAACCTGCAGCGTGCCAAGGCACAGCTGGGTGTGAAGTTCTTCTTCCCGCCGTATATTGCTGCCGAAGGCAAATAATGCATAAACCATAACTGAACTACTGTCCCCCGACATCCCGGCGAGGGTGCCGGGGGCAGTTTGACAGGAAAAGAAAAAGACAGAGGAGATTTGGCTGTTTTCCTGAGATTCTGCCGGAATCCGGGAACTGCAGCCTCAGAGGAGACAGAGGGAGCTCACAATGCAGGGGAGGAAGGAACCGTGCTCAGACAGGAGATGAACATCGGCTATTTTGAACTGATTCATCGCCCGGGCGAGAAGCTGGGTGTTCTGGACAACCGGTCGGATTTTGAATGCTGTGCGGAAAGGACACACTGCAATGCAACCCATGACAGCCTGACCCCTGCGGTAGTCTGGGATGAGGAGAAGAAAGAATACAGGCTGGATGATTCGAAAACAGCAGAAAAGCTGAAACGGTTCCATGACGTCATCGAGGGAAAACGGCATTCTCTCCTGGGCGGGGGAGAACACAACAATGTGTATTTCCCGGGCTTCTATGCCTATCGCCAGAATATACCCCAGGCGTTGATGCAGGACCCGGAAGGGCGGTACCTTGAGCTGCACGACCGCGACATTCTCGGCGGAAAACCGATTCCCATGCCAGCGATTGACGATCCGACCCTTCTGAGACTGTATGCGCAGCAGATGGCTGCGCAGGCAGAAAAGATGCCGGGATGCCATTACGTTGCAGGCTATGTCCTGGGCGGCGAAATGCTGTATCCGGAATATTTCGGTCTGGGACACGGAGATTACCGGCCGGTCTCATGGAATCATTTCAGGGCATGGTGCCGCTGGAACGGTGAGCAGGTGCCGGAAATGGCGCAGACGCTCGAGGAGGGAAGCCGGGCGAGGGAACTCTGGCTCCGGTTCCGTGAGCAGGCCATGGCGGACCGTGCGGCTTTCTATTACCAGGCAATTCTGGACAGGGATCCGACCCATCTTTGTTATTACCCGACGCATGGCTCCATGATGCATGGAAAGGCCCGGGCGAATCTGAGTCAGCAGCCGGACACCCTGGGAACAGCCTGTGATGGCATCGAGATGGGTCATATTCTTATCGATGACGATGCCGAGCGGAGAAACGTGATTCTGACAACTCTGAATACATCCTACGGCTTTCCGGTGATCGTGCCGCGTCTGGGCAATAAAACCCCGGACTTTGGTGCAGCCGGAAGCGGAAGATCCTTTACCCCGGCCATGCTCAGACGTCTGGTCTATGAAGATGTGGGCATGGGCATTCCTGTGATTTTCCCGATCCACTGGCGCAGCCATCTCCACGACGGGGAATGGTTTATCAAGAATACCCCGGCTGAGGCGGAATGCAGGAAAGTCTTTGATGAGATTATCACCGCGGCGCCGTATCTGAACGCCATGGGCCGACTGCAGCCTCAGGTGGGCATTCTTGCATCGGATGCGACCTGGCTCCGGAAGTTTGAACCCAGATGGACGGCCCTCATGCAGGATCTGCTCACGGACCGGATCCATGCAGCGGTGGTCACCGATGCGATCGTGGAAAAGGGACTCGCGCGCCGAATGCCGCTTCTGATCCTGGTGGATGATGCATTCATCAGCGAACAGACGATGCAGAAACTCACGGATTATTTGGAGGAAGGCGGGCATCTGCTGATCTGGGGCATATTTGCGGAGAACAGCACACTGCGCGAAACAGTGCTGAGCCATCCGAACTGCATGAACAGCCGGGCACGGGCATGCGGGGAAAAACGTGTTCTGAGAGAAATGTTCCTGGCCGGGGTGGATATTGCCACTGACGGAAACCGGTACATCTTCCATGCGGTCGATGCAGCAGCCCTGAAGGAGGAAATGCGGACCCTCGCGCCGGAAGTGGTTCTGCAGCCGTTCCATCTGACCGGTACATGTGGTGAAACCAATGTCTATCCCCTGACTGACCGTGCATCTCTCGGCTGTGTGTGCGTGAACAACGGAGTGGATGCGGCTGAATTTTCGATCGTACCGGATCCGAGACTGCTGAGTGCATATGACGTGACGGATATGCTGACAGGAAAAGAAGTCAGAATGCCCGTCCGCTTGGATGGCTTTGCTACGCTTCTTCTGCTGTTCACCCCGAAGATGACGGATTTGGAGGAGGCGGTCTGTCGGGCTGAGGACGCCTTTGTACGCTGGCGTTCGATGGGCTGTGCGGTCGGCGCACTCCGGCATTATTACAGCAACTGCCGGACCGGGAGACACTATGAAAAACGGTATGCTCTGGCCTCGGGTCTTCTGTCCTCCATGGCGCTGCGCTGCAGGACAGAAGCACTGCCTGAGGGCGGGGTGAAGGTGGCTGTTGAGGCATTGGATGCAGCGGGAAAGGCGGTTCAGGACGCGTATATCACGATGCGCCTGACACCTGGCAGCATGAAGTCTTTTCAGCTTCCATGGAATGGATCAGAATATGCCTGCTGTCTCAGAGGGGAAGATCTGCCTCGCGTGTATGATCCGGAAACAGCGGAATACAGGCCGCTTGAAGGGCCGGCCCGGATCATTCTTCAGGCGGAAAATGAATCTCTGCAGGGCGGCTGCCTTGTGAATATCCGGCTGGAAAAAACGACAGAGAAGGAGGGAATGACCGTATGCTGAAGCTGGAACAGCGTCTTCGCAATCTGGAATGTCCAAAAGGGAAGATCGACCTGGTGCTGGATACTGATGCGTACAATGAAATCGATGATCAATTTGCCATATCGTATGCCCTGCATGCCTCGGAGAAGCTGGAGGTCAAAGCGCTTTATGCGGCCCCGTTTTTCAACGAACGTTCCACAGGCCCTGCGGACGGGATGCAGCGCAGCTATGATGAAATTCTGAAATTGCTGCGGCTCTCCGGCATGGAAAAACCGGTCTTTCGGGGTTCGGATGCATATCTGCCCGATGAGAAGACGGCTGTCCGGTCCGAAGCGGCGGAGGACCTTGGAAAGCGGGCCATGGACTACACTACGGATCATCCTCTGTATGTTGTGGCGATCGGAGCCATTACGAATGTGGCTTCTGCGCTTATTCTCCATCCGGAGATCGCCGACCGCATCGTAGTGGTCTGGCTTGGAGGGAATGCCCTTCACTGGCATGACAACAAGGAATTTAACTGCATGCAGGATGTTGCGGCGGCTCGGGTTGTGTTTGACAGCGGGGCACCGCTTGTGATCCTGCCCTGCATGGGCGTGGTCAGTGCCTTTACGACGACCGGCCCGGAACTGAACTTCTGGCTGAAAGGCAGGAATCCGCTGTGCGACTACCTTGTGGAACATACTGTGGAAGCAGCGAATGAATATGCGAGGGACCGGATATGGAGCAGGGTGATTTGGGATGTCACGACAATCGGATGGCTGCTGAATGATGACAACCGGCTGATGCTGGATGAGTGGATCCACACGCCGATCCCGGAGTATGATCATCATTATTCCATGGACACTCGTAGACCCCTGTGCAAATATGTTTACCATATCAACCGGGATGCACTGTTTTCTGATCTTGCAGCGCATATCACGAAATGACGACGGACATAAAGGAGCTGCCGCATATGAAACTGTTGGTTTTCGGATCGGTGAATATTGATCATGTTTATCAACTGCCTCATTTCGTACGTGAAGGCGAGACCCTGGCGTCGGCTGCATACCATAAGAACGAAGGCGGAAAGGGCACCAATCAGGCGATTGCGCTGGCCAAAGCAGGAATGGATGTCTGGTTTGCCGGTGCGATCGGACAGGACGGCCTGTTTATGCGGGATTACCTGAAGGAATTCGGAATCAACACAGAAGAACTGCGCGTTCTGGATGTGCCAACCGGGCATGCTGTGATCCAGGTGAATGCAAAAGGGGAGAACAGCATCATTCTGTACGGCGGGGCGAATCAGAAAATCACGCCTTCCATGATTTCAGAAACGTTGGAGCACTTTTCATCCTCTGACTGTCTCCTGATGCAGAATGAGATCAGCTGCGGAAAAGAACTGCTTGAAGCGGCTGCAGAAAAAGGGGTATTCATTGTGCTCAATCCTTCTCCAGTTTCGGAACAAATGCTGTCCTGGCCGCTGCACTTGGTGGATCTGTTCATCCTAAACGAAGTTGAGGGAAAAGATCTGACCGGGGAGATCGAGCCGGAGAGAATCCTTGATGTGCTGACGGAACGCTATCCCAAAGCACGTATTGTGCTGACGCTGGGAAGCCAGGGAAGTGTCTATGCGTCCGGGCGGGAACGGATGACGCAGCATGCATTTACGGTCCCGACAGTTGATACAACGGCAGCAGGGGATACGTTTACGGGATATTTTCTGAGCAGTCTGCTGAAGGAGAAAAATGTCGGACATGCGCTTTTTACGGCCTCTGTGGCTTCTTCGATCACAGTCACCCGGCATGGGGCAGGCCGGTCGATTCCCGGAGTGGAGGAAGTGCAGGCAGCCTGCGATTCAAAACTAGGATAAGACAGAAACGCAAAAGGCGCTTTTGCTCCATGCGGATCGGTATGCGAATGAAATAGAAAGAACCGTTGAGGGCGAATGATTTGCTTTCGGATAATAGAAACCTGCCTGCACGGATCGATCTCCCATGGAATGGAAGGCGATCAGCATTCCGGGAAGAGCTCCATTGAAGACGATTTGATCATAACTTTACTGGATACTTCTTCGTTCCTTTTTCCTGATGTGCTTTTCCGAGTTATTCGAGAAAGCGAATACAGCAGCCTGGCCACATGACCAGGCTGCTGTTGTTTTGTGAAATCTGTGAGCAGAAGGAATCCGGAGCAATCGAATCGCCCAATGCGCGGATGGACCCGATCGGGTTTCTCTGGTCCGGATGATCTCGCTCCACATCGAATCGAGGATCTCTTATGCCTTCTTTTCCTCTTTTTCTTTGATCTTCTCCAGCGCTTCTATCCTGTCTCTATGGGGTAGCAACACATGACCGCAGACAGTCATTTCCATTTGGTTCAGATTCATTGGTCTTTTATCCTCCTGCATGATGCGCTTCTTTCTGTTTTCAGTCCCGGTGTTTTACCGTGGACAGACACGCATGACTTCGGAGAAATGGCCTGTCAGAGCTGTGAAATGCATAAAGTCTTCACCAATCCACTGCTTGCGTGGTTCTGGGTCCTCTTAACGGCGGCACTTCAGACAGTGCAAAACCATCAGGACACATCGTATTTTCTGATGATTGGCCTTTGGTTCATGGACCGGGGCGTGACCTGAATATTGTTCAGGATCACACGGTCCGCATGGCGGATCCAGAGTCCGCAGGCATCCACATCTCCATGTGCATTGCTCTCCGGATAATCCGTCAGGAACTCCTCAAAAGTTTCCGGAAGATGAAGGACCTCCTGATTATCCCGGTAGATTACCTGATAGTCCGAAATGGCAAGATCATGAATTGCTTTCCGGATCCGTTTCCCGCTTTTCGCAGTATCCGTATATCCTGTCAGAACAGCTGGAAGTTCAGCCCCCACAGCGGTCAGATGGTTGATGGTGATCTGTCCAATGTCTCCTCCCCAGTACAGACTCTCCGGATCTTCCGAATAAGGAATACGGGCTTCATTTCTGCGGTTCAGAAGAATATACAGGGGGCATTGAACATTCGTCATGTGGATATTTCTGATCTGAATACCCTCTACGACAGAACCGTCACAGCTTTCAATGGAAATCCCGGAAACGGACCCCGGGAAAAGATCCGGCAGGATAAAATCACAGTTCTCTACGCGTACCTTCCGAATATCATGCCGGGTCCCTGTCCCGATTTTAAATGCATTCATCACGGTGGAGACCGTGCAGTCATGCAGGAAGATATCCTCTGAGGTGCGGTGTGTATAGACCGGATTCTTCACACACAGTCCATCGTCCGCACAGGAAACAAAGCAGTGGTTCACTTCCACATGACGGCATCCGGAAAGATCGATGCCGTCTGTATTTGCCACATGGCGGTTGTCATCGATGACGACATTGCGGATCAGCACATGATCGCTTGCCTCGGGATGCAGCGTCCAGCACATGGAATCATGCAAAATGATGTTTTCGACGGTCACCTGTTCGCAACGCAGGATCCAGACCATGGCGCTGGGCCGCCTCAGTACCGGCAGACCTTCTCCATATTTGTCTTCCGCATAACGGATCCGGTCCCGGTAAAAGGTCCGAATCGAACCGGGAACGGTATTGATTGCCGGTGTTTTGGCTTGTTCCCTTGTCGGGAGCATGGTGGTTTCAAAAGGGGTCAGCAACGGTTTCTTCCTGGGTTCATGGACAAACCATTCTCCGGCACCGCTGATTCGTCCGCCGCCCGTAATTGTTATGTTCTTTTCTCCGACGGCCAGGATAAATGCACCACCGCTTGATTCCTTCCCGAAATCCTGTGTGCCTTCGATCCGGGAGATCAGGTCCTCTGCGTTTCTGGAGGCTATCAGTTCACTGCCGTCTGCAATATACAAGGTTGTATTGCTGTACAGCCGGACAGTCCCAGTGCGGTAACTGCCGCCAGTGACCAGGACGACACCGCCGCCTGCATCCCGGCATGCCTCGCAGGTCCGACGGATCGGCTCCGTATTCAGGAACTCATCTGGTACCGCCCCGTAATCCCGGATATCAAAGACAGGCTGACCGGCTGGAATCTGCTGATCCACATGAATGTATTCTTTGACCGGAATGTTCGGATAATAGTCACCTGCATAAATGCTGCCCAGATCCGGGTAGGAAATGATTTCTTTTTCCCGCATGCAGATTCGCCTCACTTTTGCTTCAGATACTGTTCTTTTCGTGTGAATTTTCCCCGAACCCTACATAGAAAAAATGAGTGTTCATGAATTGTAGTGGTATTATAGTATTATTTATTTCTGAAACAAGACAAAAACGATTCGATGTTCCTGTGCGTTTTTTTCCTGATTCTTCTTGTCCAATGGAAAAGGGCAATGTCTTTACGTCTTCCTCGTGTCGAAGAAACCTTATGCTGCGATGATTGCGTATCTGGTTTGCAAAAATTCTATGGAATGGGTGTGGCTGATTCGTCTGGAAAGTGAGGAGGACGCAAATAGCATGAATTGCTCCGGATTACAATATGGTGCAGCCAATATTGCAATCCGAAGCAATTGTTCTTTTTTCATGGCAGATGCTTCATGTGTCTGTGAAACGCTGTTTTTTCCGAATGCTCTTTGTCTGTCAGTTCAGCGATTTACAGTCTTCCAGCAGGGTAATAGTATTTGATATAGAGTTCCTGACTGCGTGAGGACCGCATGGAATTAAACAAAAAGTCCCAAGAGCTCAGTTTCGAACGTGTTTCGTTATAGTTCCATGACACCTGATATTCTTCCAGATCAAAGAGCACATCCTGCTCGATCTCTTCTTTGTCAGCTTTCTCCTCTCTCTTATCCCAACCATGATTCTCAAAGAAAACATCATGCCGCCGGACTCTGTAATGTATTTCCAGGCCTATTCCATCTTTTTCGGCAAGTGTTCTGACAAGATCCCAGAAAGGAACCCAGTTGTCTGTCTTCTTCAAAACCGAAGTCATGATGCCCCTCCGGGATTTCTCAATTTTCGCTCCACAAAGCTGGATGGAACCCTGAATTGGTCCAGTATACAATTCCCACGTTACGCCTCGGTCTTCCAGAAGCTTTTTTTCCTGCGGGTCTCGGGTGGGACGATCGTTAACCGGCACCATAGCTTCGCTGAAACGGCATCCCCACCCACCTGACTGATAACTTTCGATGAAGGACCCGCCAAAAGTCCGAAAAGGAATTTCACCGGTATGCTCTTTCTTTCCTTCGGAAATAGCTCTGGCGACCTCCTTGCACACCTGTTCTGTATAAAATGCTTTTGCTGATTCTGTCAGGACGAGCTGATAAACCCGGTCACATTTTTCGTACCGCTCCTGCTTTTCCTGCCTGGCTTTTTGTTCAGAGGCTTTCCGCTCGTTCTGCAATGCATCCACATAGGACTGGAGCATGCTTTTCTCTTGCGGCAGTTCCTGCGAAGGTTCCACAGGCCTTGGAACAGGCTGCTTGATATCTGCTTTTCCGGGGACAGCAATTGCTTCAAGCGCATGGAGCATGGACTCAGCATCATGAAAACGATCCTCCGGACGATAGGCGCAGGCTTTGAGAATGACGGCCGACATTTCCGGAGATGCATCTGCCGGAGCAGGCAGTGCTTCCCCGGTCAGTCGGCGCATACTGGCACTTTCGTTTCCTTTTTCTTGTTCCGACGCAAAAGGCATCCGATTCCTGTTCAGAAGGCGATACAGAACCAGGCCTAAGGCATAGAGATCGGAAGAAAAATCGGTTTTTCTTCCTGCCGGTATTTCAGGCGCGATATAATCCATGGTCCCTTTCATGGACATATAGGATGCTTTTCCATGAAGCACCCCGGCAGAGCCAAAATCTGCAAGTTTATAGATGCCCGCATCGGATACAAGAATATTCTGGCACTTGATATCCCGGTGGAGGAGATTCCGGGCATGCATCTCACGAAGAGCCTTGCAGATATCTGTTCCAAGATGTATGGCTTCAAGTTCCCTTTGATGGCCGTTCAATGGATCAAAACGTGTGTGGATACTGTTGAGCAGTTCCATGCGGATAAACAGTTCAAAACCCGGCATATCCTTTTTGGGGACAGACAGAACATCATAGACCTGCACAAAATGTTCTTTCCCGGCAAACTGCATCTGCAGATCATATTCTTTTGCAATGGACTGCGCCTCGCGCTCATAATAGTTTTTCACCGTCTCCGGGTCACTTGTGTATAGTTCCTCCATGACAGCAGCATGCTCGGAGGGATCCTTTGGTATGGAAATATGCTTGATTGCGCATAGGTGCGTCTGTCCGAGAACCGTCTGTCTGGCTCTGTACACCATGCCATAACTTCCGGCGCCAATCATCTCCTCGGTGACCCAGTTTCCCCAGAGGGGTTCATATTCCCGGATATCCATTTCTGCTTCTGCCCCTTTCCGATGAATGCCTGTTTTCCCATCCTTGCTGCCTGTAAAAAACAGGACAGCCGGCATTCTTGTTTCCGCTTGTTTGTTTCAAAGTGTTCTTTCCGGTAAGGTAAGGATATCATGGGTAGAAACTCATTTCAACACTTTTCCGGTTATTTCTGTCCGTTAGGCAGGAGCACAAGAATCCTTGCACCGCTTCCACGGAGGAGAAACCATGGGCCATGGAAGAAGCCGTTACCTGAAGCGCTATAAGCCAGATCCCGGATAAAGACATAAAAAACTCCCCGTCTCAGGGAAGAGGATCCGCAGACGGGGAAAAGCTTTCAATTCGGATTGGTTTCTGTCTGTTGCCTGGTGTCAGGCCGCATCTGCAGGAGTCGCCTGATTCCTGGAAAACAGATGCATTTTGCGGAATTCCAGAAGATAAACAATGCTCGACAGAGACCATGTGAAGGGATAGATCCAGTAAATCAGCCAGATTTCATGGAGGAATCTGCCCAGGGTGAACAGGACAAGGACCCGGACAGCACACCAGCAGACCAGCATTACCACCATGGGCGTCACCGGCTTGCCCATTCCGCGCATGAGTGCGGAAGCCGTATGAGAAAACCCGCAGAGGCAGTAGAAGAAAGCACAGATGGTTGTTCTCCCTGCGCCGTAGCGCACGATCTCAGGATCCGCATTGAACAGGGTGATCATCTGAGGTGCCAGGAAGAAGGAGACCGTCCCAAAAACCAGCAGAATCACAAAGGTACAGAACAGCCCGAACTTCGCACCGGCCTGAACCCGGTCCTGCTTTCCTGCGCCTCTGTTTTGCGAGACAAAAGTCGTAAGTGCCATGGAAAAGGCGGTGACCGGGAGGAACATAAATCCCTCCAGTTTCGTGCTGGAGCCGATGCCAGCCATGGCATTCCGTCCAAAGCTGTTGATGTAGGACTGAATGAGCATATTGGACAGATCAATCACACAGCCCTGCATGGCCGTGGGAAAACCATACCGGATAATATATCGCAGGCTTTCATGATCCATTCGGATCCGGCGGGGCTGGACCCGGATGCTGTCACGTCGTCTCAGCAGTTTTCCGCCCACCAGGACCATGCTCAGAACCTCAGACAGGACGGTCGCCAGTGCAGCGCCTTCAACGTCCATATGAAATACGGCAATGAACAGGATATCCAGGACAATATTGGTCAGGGAACTGGCGACGAGACAGAGCAGTGGGAACCGGCTTTCTCCGGAGGCCTGCAGAATACTGACAAACATGTTATACAGAACCAGGGCGGCAGCTCCGGAAAAATAGACCTGCAGATACCGGCAGGAACGGTCGAACACGGTGTCCGGCGTCCCCATCAGGCGCAGAATAGGCGGGGTGATCAGAATACCGAAGACCGTCATCAGGATACTGAACAATCCGCCGAGTGCAACGGCGGTATGGACCGCCTTCTCCGTATCGTCCGGATGATTGGCTCCGATATGCCGGGCTATGATGATCCCGGCTCCGGTGGCGAATCCTGAAACAAATGCGATCATCAGATAGGTATAGGATCCTGTGGACGTGACGGCAGCGAGGGCATCGGCATCCAGATAGTTGCCGACAATCAGGGCATCCACGGTATTGTACAGCTGCTGGAAGAAATAGCCTGCAAGGATCGGAAGAGCAAATCCAAGCATTTTTCGACGGATATTCCCTTCCGTCATCAGGGTGTTGTTCTGCTTCATATTTCCTCTGAATGCCATGCACCGGCGCCGGCCACGGCCCTGTCCTTCTGTTCGGGTTTCCGGGAGACGTACGCGTGCAATCATACGACCTGTAAAGACGGATGTCAATCGGAATCCGACCGTCCGGGGGAGGGAGCTGAGCCTGATTTGCATATCAGGGTGATCTGGCTTCCCATGATCCGAGAGATTTGGTATGATGAGTGCGGCCTGAGAATCCCGGTCAGGATTTCATCCGCCGCGGTCAAACAAAAATTGAGAAGAAGGTTACGGACAGACATGAAGAAACATCTGCTGAAGAAACGCATCTGGATCATTCCGCTTTGCGTGCTTGGTATCCTCGTCCTTTGCTTTTTCCTTTATACGGAACAGTACTATCACGCAGATCTGTTGGCACGGGCTGCATTGGAATCGGATGAAACAGTCCAGGTGACAAAAACGGATTATGGATGGCTGTTTGACGGCCCCTCCGAGCACGAGGCGCTGATCTTCTATCCCGGAGCCAAAGTGGAAGAAACGGCCTATGCCCCTCTGCTTCATCTTCTTGCAGGGGAAGGCATGGATGTCTGTCTTGTGAAAATGCCGTTTCGTCTGGCCTTTTTCGGTCTCGGCAAAGCGGATGATCTGATCGCGAGGTACGGTTATTCCTCCTGGTATATCGGGGGTCATTCTCTTGGCGGTGCAATGGCAGCAAACTATGCAGCCAACCATGAAAAGCAATTGACCGGTGTTGTCCTGCTCGCTGCCTATGCGACGAAAAAGCTGGATGACAGCCTGAAGGTGACTCTCCTCTATGGTTCCGAGGATCAGGTGCTGAACAGGACAAAACTGAAAGAAGGAGAGCGGTTTTTGCCGGATCACGCGGCTGTACAGGTGATCGAAGGCGGAAATCATGCGCAGTTTGGAAACTATGGAGAGCAGAAGGGTGATGGAAAAGCGCTTCTTTCCGCTGAGGAACAACAACGTCTGACGGTGGAAAGCATTCTGCAGAATCAGGAGCAGGCTTCCGGTCAGCCGGGCGAGTGATGGAATGTCTTCTGCAGCATCAGGGAATTCTGCTTCCAGCGAGCATGGCGCTGCCATGCTTTGCAATGAATTCCTCACCGGTGTCAAGGTGCGCTTCTGCGTCATGTTTCCCCTCGGCTAATTCCTGAGCCAGAAGATACATGTCCTGGATCACTTCCCAGGATAAGGGAACAAAGAATTCAGACTGTCCGTTCAGATAGTCTTCCTGCATTTCATCCCAAACGCTGTTCTCCTGGATGAAATGACCGCCAAAGCAGGTGTAATCCTCTTTTCCTTCCATTCGACGGAGAAAAGCTTTCAAATTATCACGATACCAGGCATAGACATCATGGAACGTGTTTTCCTTATAGCGGACGCCCACGACGTATCCGGATCCGACGGCATCCCCGGTAAACAGGCACCGATGGGTGTGATCCGCAAACACCACATGATTCTGCGTGTGGCCACCGAGTTCCATCATCTCGATTTTCACGCCGCCAAGATCGATGCAGTCGCCGTCTTTTAATCCGACAACATGCTGGAAACGGTTCAATTCAGCAGCGTATGCGGGGAATGTCGATGTCTGGGGCCGCTGCGGAATCTTTCCGGCCTTCATGTCGAATATCTTTTGCACACATTCATCCATTGCCTGCCGGTCTGCCTCATGAATATAGACCGTATCAAATTCAAAGGCATGCAGCATATGATCGCGATGAGGATGGGTGATGGCAAGCTCGACCGGAAGTTTCGTCAATCGTCGGACGGTCTGGAGAAGATGTGCATGCGTCATTGTGGTATCAATCAGTAGCGCCTTTTCCTCTCCTTCGATCAGATAGGCGGAGGCCATAAACCAGTCATCCAGCCGATAGATACCTGGCCGGATGAACGTGATCCAGACAATGTTTTTGCGGTCCTGCTCAAAGAGCCATTTCCATGTCTGCTGATCGTTCCATACGTGTTCAATCAGCTCTTCCGGAGATTCCGGAACTTCATGGTAATCCGCCAGTTCGGAGCCTGCTGTTCGAAGGGCGGCAATCAGGCGCCGTGAACCCGCAAGATATTTTTTCCCTCTCACAGATGTCGGCGTACTGATGTGAATCACGGGATCCTTCACCGAATGATAAGCACGGACCGGGACATAGACAGCATTTCGGACGTGATAGGGATCTCCGCATCCGCCGATTGCGATCATGGCTGCAAAAAGCCGGGGATAACTTCCGAGCATGTGCCACGCACCGACTGCACCGTATCCGGCTCCGACGAGATAGGTTCTGCAGATATCCGACGGATGCGCTTTCCGGAAATCAAAGAGCAGTCTCTGGATGGATTGCGAAATGACAGGATTTGTCCAGTCCATGATTTCCGGTACAAGGACACTGCAGGGATGTTCGTTTTGAAATTCTTCCGTAACAAAGAACGAATAACGTGTATCTTCTTCAGAAGCCGGCAGGTACAGAAGAGTCGGCAGATAAGAACCGGCAGCAGAAGGATGATAATACCTGTAAGTGAATGATGTTTCCTTGAAGGTGTATTCGCTTGTCTGCATCATAAAAAACTCCTTAACGCAAAGGCCATGCCTGCATGACAGGCATGGCCTTTGCAATCTTTTCTTCTGGCCACCCTGGCTGCAAACCTGCAGGAAAAGGTCCGGCTGCTGATGGCGCAAAACCGGGAACAGGCAGCCGGCTGGGGCGGTTCAGATTTTGTGGGGTTTGTCTGCATAATAATCCGTCCGGGGGATCCACTTCAGGAAATTGGCGATTTCGACATCCCAGTATCTCCATTCATGTTCATAGCCTTCGACCGGGTGCCAGACGAAGTCAGCTCCCAGCTCATGACACATCTCGACGAAACGGACAACACGATCATAGAGAAAATCATTGGTTCCGCAGCATATGTATCCCTTGGGAAGCTTGGTGCCCTCGGCGATGCGGGCTTTCAGTTCCTCGGCCGGATCGATGAAACTGGGGTCACGGCGGTCGGAAAAGACGCCGGGGGACATCGCGCCGAAAGCACAGTATTTCTCAGGGCTGGTCAGCGCATGGACGAGGGTTCCATACCCGCCCATGGACAGGCCCGCAATATAGGTGTCTTCCGGACGTTTGGAAATGGGGAACATGCTGGTGACAAAGCTGGGAAGTTCCTCATTCAGAAAATCGTAATACCGGTCATCGCCGCCGCGGTTGTTGTAGGCCTTGTTTAAACTGTTGAAGGTGACAATGGCGATGCGCTGCTCTTCAGCAAGCCGCTCAACGGATGTATAGCGGGTCCAGCACTGGTAATCATTGCCGTGTCCGTGCAGAAGATAGAGGACAGGGAAGAGCGCGGGCAGTTCATGCGTGGGCTTTTTGTCCGGCTTGTGGTCGCAGGAAGAAAAGGACGGAATCGTCACTTCGATGTCCACGCCGTGTTCAAGAGAATAGGAGTAGAAATTGGCTTCGATTCTTGCCATGCTGTATACCTCCGTTTACTTTGTATAATAATGGATATTCAAGAAAGAGACGGACCCGTTGGAAACATAAAGGCCGAAATGCCCCTGGGTGCGGTCATAGATGCGGGTGCCGAGGGCGATTTTCTGGTTGACATATACTTCAAGGATGGTGTCTTCGAGCAGGATGTCAAAGTGATAGCTGTTTCCTGTATCGGACGGAAGAGGGCGCTCCAGTTCGATTTCCCACGGAAAACTTTGACCTCCTGTTTCGGTCATCCGAATATTGGAGCGGAATTCCAGCCGTTTCCTGAAGGGCTCAAGATCCAGATAGTATCCCTCGCTGAAGGCTTCATCCGTCAAAACCGAGATTCCGAACTCCCTTGTCCGTCCCGTCAGGGTGACATCCAGGGACAGCCGGCAGGGACTTGAAATGGTGTTGAGTTGAAGGGCGGAGAAGCGGAAATCGGACTGCACGGCACATGCGTCCTTCCGGATTTCCCACTTTCCGGACAAAGGCTGCATCTCCAGGGGCTTCTCCGGTCCGAAAGCCTGGAGAACTTCGGGAAGGGGAGCAACAAACAGTTCACCGCCTGGCATCTGCCGGAGCTCGTGGACAATCAGGCTGCCGCCCCAGTCCCAGGAATTCCAGTCACGTCCATGCTCTCCCACGGGATCAAAGGTGTGTTCATCATTCTCTCTGGTGGGATTCCATCCATAGATCATACGCCTGTTTCCGTCCGAGCCGGTTTTGGCAGCATAGAAGGCACGGGTGTCAAAGGTATCAATCTCCGGTGTAAGCCAGGGACCGTTCAGGGACCGGCTCATGCGGTACAGTGTCTGAAAACGGTCGGCATAAGAGGAAAATACAAGATAATACCAGTCGCCCATGCGGAAAAGATCCGGGCATTCAAAGGCGCATTGGGCATTGGTCGGTGCATAGAGCGGCTCACAGTAGCGCCAGTGGTGGAGATCGTCAGACTTGCAGAGCCCTACACAGGCTGTGCGTGTGGTGGTTCCTTTTTTCTGTGCAGCATTGATCATCCACCAGCACTGTTCCTCTTCATTCCAGAAAACAAACGGATCACGCCAGTGCCGGGCTCCGTAGATCGCATCATCGGACGGGAAACAGTCTTCCGGGATCTCGGTCCAGGTGTCCAGATCCCTGCTGACGGCATGATTGATATAGTTCCTTTCCGGATGCATCCGGAAGGTGCAGTAGAACATATGATACATCCCGTCCACTTTGATGACGGAGCCCGTTCCTCCGACAATATGTGTATCATGTTCGGTATAGTGAACATGATCATCGGTGGTGAGCATAACCCAGCTGTCGCGATGCTCACGGTCACGGTTGGAACGGAAATTGCGCAGGTAAAAAGGCTTGAAGTGCCCGTCATCGTAGAAGGGAATGACATCGCCCAGAACCGCTTTTTCGGGACGGTAATAGATACTCATGGCTATTCTCCTCCATAAATTCATCAGATGAAAGGGTGAGCAGGTCAGGTGAGCAGCGCGATATCGGAAAAAGCCGCACTGCCGTCGGAGACGATGAACCCAAACCTGCGTTCTTTCAGGTCGTATACACGCACGGAAAGAGCGGTGTCATTGACATACAGGACCATCACGGATCCATCCATGAAGAGGTCTGCGCAGTAGTCTGTATCGGGCAGAAGTTCCAGGGGACGTTCGATCTCCACATCAAACGGGAAGGTCCATCCTCCCTGTTCATGCATGCGGATGCCGCTTTTGAATTCAATACGCTGGCGTTTCGGATCCAGATAGAAATAATATCCGCGTGCAAAATCCTCATTGACCTGAACCGCGAGTCCGATTCGCTCCGTTCCTGTGCGGAAACGGAAACGGAAGGAGAGATGCCCGCTTTCCGGAACTTGGTTTCTGGTCAGAAGCGCCGCATATGCCTGAGGCGAATCGCAGGACAGGGTGTCTTCCCCGACCTGCCAGTCGCCTGTGAGGGGGAGACTGACGAGTTTGTTTGTCACTTCAAAGTAACGGGCGACATGGTCAGGAGGCCGGACACCGAGCGTTCCGTCTTCATGCTGTACGAGCTTGTGCACCACAAGGCTGCCGCCCCAGTCGTAGGTATTGCAGTCATATCCTTCATGGTCCGGATTGGGGTTTTTTCTCCACGTGTTCTGGGTCCTGGAAGGATTCCATCCCTACAGATAGCGTGTCTGACCGTCGGAGGCTGTTTTGGCGGCATAGAATGCCCGCCCGTCAAAGGAATCAACATCCGGCCGGATCCATGGACCGTTCAGCGATCTGGACATGCGATAGGTGGTCTGGAAGCGGTTGCCGGACTGGGAGAAAATGAGGTACCACCAGCCATTGAGGAAAAAGAGATCCGGGCACTCATAGGCGGCCATGTATTCCTCTGGCGCATAGAAAGGCGGAAGGCATGTCCATTGGTGCAGGTCGTCCGACCGGCATAAACCGACGCAGCCCCGGCGCGAGGTGGATCCCTGGGCCTGCGCACTGGTGAGCATCCACCAGCCACGGCCGTCCGGGGCAGGAAACACAAAGGGATCGCGCCAGTCCGTCAGAAGATAGATGGATTCATCCGGCCCGAATTTGTCCTCGGGACAGTCTGTCCATGTTTTGAGATCCGGGCTTGTGGCATGACAGATATACTGCCGCTGCGGGTTGCGCTCGAATACACAGTAGAACAGATGGTACGTTCCGTTGACTTCGATGACCGACCCTGTACCGCCCCGGATGCCGGTGGCTGTCTCTTCAAAGTGCAGATGATCCCGGGTGGTCAGCATATGCCAGCCGTTGGTACGGTCGCTTCCGAAATAGGGATTCCAGTTTTTCAGATAGAAGATGCGGAATTGATTTCCGTCATAGAACGGGATGGCATCACCGACACGCGCATGTTTGGGTGTATAGAAGATTTCCATATCCACAACCTCCTTTGTGTAAGATGATAACCAAAGAAGCGGCGGAATGTATATAACAAATTTCGAACACAGATGGTAAAAAACGGATGGAAACGGAGCGGGAAAGCATTCCGGTTGACAGGGCAGATACAACAAGATATTATTGTCTAAAACAAATAAAGCCGGATCAGGTGAACGGAAATGAAAAAGGAAAAGCACAGGGGCTCAAGAACGATTCTTTCCAGTACATTGCTTCTTGTGGCCGTGATGACGATTGTGTACATTCTGGTCCTTGTGGTTGTGATGAACGGTGTGACAAGCCAGCATATGATTGAGCAGAAGGGGAGCCTGACCAAGCGCATGCAGATGGCGCTCCAGCAGACGGAGCATGATCTTGGATCGCTGGCCTACTGGGAAAGAAGAATCCTGCAGACCAAAGAACTGCAGAAGCTGACCTATATGTATGAAGACCTGGACTGGTATTCCCGGTTTTCCCTGCAGCGGTCGCTGCACAGTCTGCTGGTGGATCTGAAAAATCACAATAGTTTTGTGGAGAATGCCTGGCTGTACATTCCAAGGATCGACAAGACCATCAGCAACAGCCGGCCCTATGCCTCGAAAGAAGGATGGTTTTCCGAACTGTCGGAGGTAGGCGTGGGGCTGTACAGAAATGCAGCGGGACAAATCATTTATATGGTTTCGGATCTGACCATTCCACCGGATGAAACGCAGCGAACCTGCGTTTTTGTGCAGCTGGATACCGAAGCGTTTGAATCCTATATCCGGATTGCGGCAAGCGAGGAAAATGAGGAGGTCCGTCTTCACTGGCTTCCGGGGGAAGACGACCTGACCGGCGGGGAGGAAAGCATTCTGGCTGTATACGGAACGGCTTACCCTGTTGCGATGACGCTGCGCAGGGACAACGGAGAGGATGCCTTTGTGTCCCATGTCACAAGACTGGCGGTTGTGTTTACGATGCTCAGCACGATGGTAGCGCTGATCGCAACGCTGATCTGGCGCAGGCGGGTTTATGTTCCTCTGGAAAAACTGCTTACGGAAGCCTTTGAAAAGATGCGTCAGGGAGACTTTCACTACAGGATCCAGTATAAAGAGACCTCTCCTTTTGCCATTGTCTACGGCAGCTATAATCAGATGATGGAAAAAATGGAATATTATGTGGAGAATGATCTCAAACAGCAGATTCTGGTCAGCAGGGCCAACCTGAAGCAGCTTCAGTCCCAGATCAATCCGCATTTCATGTATAACAGTTATTATATCCTCTATCGGCTCATCAAGAGGAAAGACGAAGTCAATGCGCTGAAACTGGCGGAATATCTTGGGAAATTCTTCCAGTATGTCACAAGAAATGCGGATGATGAGAAAAAACTGTCGGATGAGATTGATCATGCCAGAAATTACGCGGTGATTCAGCAGTTCAGGTTCCGCGATGCAGTGGATATTCAAATCGATGAAGTGCCCGATGCGATCGCCTCGGTTTATGTGCCGCGTCTGATTCTTCAGCCGATTCTGGAGAATGCGTTCAATTATGTCTATGAGGTGACAGAAGGCCAGACCATGGTGCTGCGAATCCGCTATGAAGTCCGGTCATCCCGTGATTTTGATGTCATTGTGGAGAACGGCGGGACGGTTCAGGACAGCACCATTGAAGGAATCCGGGCAAAACTGGAAGACACAAGTGATCTGATTGAGACCACGGCGCTGGTCAATATTCACAGAAGACTGCAGATTTATTTCAGCAGGGAGAGCGGCATTTCTGTGGAACGGTCCATGCTTGGCGGTCTGTGTGTCAGACTGCATATAGTGGAGCACAGTCAGGACAGGGAACAGGCAGGGGGTGAAGGAACATGACGGAAGAACAGATCATCCATGTCTTTGTTGTGGATGACGAACCGATCGGTGCGGATGATATCTCCGACATCATCTATGAACAGTTTCATGAGACCCGGCATGTGGAAGTGCATACCGCATACAATGCGGCAACCGTTCTGAAGCAGACGGAAACGATTCCGTGCGATATTCTTCTGAGTGATATCAAAATGCCGGGAATGACAGGCTTGGAACTTGCTGCAAGAATGCGGGAGCGCTTTCCGAAAATCAGCATCATTTTCCTGACGGGTTTTGATGATTTCTCCTATGCCTATGAAGCCTACAGACAGAATGCTTTCCAGTATCTGCTCAAGACAGAGGGAGACGAAGTCATTCTGGATGCCGTGGAGAAGTGCATTGATATCATTGGTGAACGCCGGAGACTGATCGAGCGGATTGTGGACGCGGAGGCGCGCTATGACAGGATTCTTCCGGATTACCGCAAACAGCTTCTGACGCAGGCCCTGCAGGCGGGGGAATCCGAACAGATCGAGGAATCGCCCTTTGTTCCCGGATTTCTGAACCTCCTGATGGCACGCTTCGAAAAGGATGATGTACCGGATACACAGAAGCTGGTTGTCATGTCCGCAGTCCAGGATATTCTTGTGGAGGGAACATCCCGCATTCTCTGGTCCGAACATTTTCTGATGGGGGAAGGCCCCGTCTGGATGATTGCAACGGAAACAGAGGATGTGGATGTAGGCGGCATGTTCCATCTTGTGCGCAATGTCCGGAAAAGGATTGAAGACCAGCTGGGTCTGCAGCTGTTCTTTGTCATTTCACAGAAGCCGGTGCCTTATCCGGAAGTCGGCATGCTGTACCGGAAACTGCAGGGCATGCTGATGCACGAGATCATGGAAGGCGAGACGGGTGCTGCCATCCAGCGGAACGATCTGCCCGGGCTGCATCCGGATGATGAGCGCTGGAAGCTTGGACACTGCCTGGAGATGTGCAGGAAAGATCTTGAGATGGAGGATGCCTATCGCTTCCGCATGCATATCCGCCCCCTCCTCGAGTATATGGAAACACACCCGGAGGATTTGCTTTCCGAGGAAATCCGCAGTCTGCTGGACGGGTATGTTTACCATTATGTGAATTCGAATGATCTGGGACAGGAGTTGCTGGCGCTGCGAAATGCCTGTCCGGTAAAGAATCTGGCGTATTATGAGAAGATTGCCGATCTGATCGCAGGCCGAAGGGAGAAGGAGAAAGGAAACGCAGTCAAATCCATTGCAGACTTTATCAGCCGGTATGTGGACGATCATATCAGCGAGGATGTCAGCATGCAGGCGCTTTCCGATGCTTCCGGGTACAGTACAGGTTACCTTGCCCGTGTTTTCAAACAGCAGGAAGGCGTAAGCATTCATGACTATATCACGGATAAGCGGATTGGCCTCGCCAAAGCCATGCTGATGGGATCCAATATGCGTGTGTATGAAATTGCCAGCCGCTGCGGATATGACAACACGGCCTATTTTATCCGGGTATTCAAGATTCAGACCGGCCTGACTCCGCAGGAATACAAGGACAGTATGCATCATTAAAAAACAGGAAAGGCTGTCTCCTTTCCGGCAACCTTTCAGCTCGGGAAATGTTCCCAGGGCTGAAAGGTTTTTTATATGGAAAAATCAAGGGTCGGTTTCGTACTATGGAGTAGTGAATATTGCTATTTCCAACAGAAAACAAGGATAAGCATAATATATAAAGAGGAGAGGGAGGAGAGCATATGGAAAATGCAGACGGCAGATCGCAACTGAAGACGCTCATTCATCTGACATGGCCGATTCTGATCGAAATGCTGCTGCATATTCTGGTGGGCAATGTCGATCAGCTGATGATCGCCAATTACAGCCAGGAAGCCGTGGGCGGCATTGCCAATGCCAATCAGATTCTGACCTCTTTCATCCTGGTTTTCAGCATGATTTCCACGGCGACGACGATCATGGTCACGCAGTATAAGGGTGTGCAGGATGAAGCCAAGGTGGCGGTGATTTATTCCGTCAGTCTTGTGATGAATTTCATTCTGGGGGCTGTCCTTGGGGGAGTGATTGTCCTCCTTGCCGATCCCTTTTTCAGGATGATTCATACACCGGATGTCTTTCTCAGCGCAGCGAATACGTATATCCGCATGACGGGCGGTCCGATTCTCATCCAGGCTCTGTTTTCCACGTATTCCGCGATCTTCCGAAGCAACAGGATGATGAAAACCAGCATGGTTGTTTCGGTTCTGACCAATGTGATGAATATGATCGGCAATGCGGTTCTGATCTACGGTCTGGGACCTTTCCCGGAACTCGGCGTGACAGGGGCGGCGCTTTCGACCAACCTCAGCCGTCTGAGCGGACTTGCGGTCATGGCCTTTCTGTTTCATACAAGAATGCATGGGAGAGTCAGAAAATCTCATTTCACACCTTTTCCCAGACGGATTCTGTTCCAGCTGATCGGCATCGGCATTCCTTCGGGCGGAGAAAGTTTTTCCTTCAATATGACACAGATTGTGGTCCTGACGTTTGTCAACGGTTTCGGGGCGGATTCCACCATGGCCTTCTCGTACAGTAAAACCGTGGCTTCGTTCACCATCCTTTTCTGCATTTCCCTATCCCAGGCACTGCAGGTCATGGTCGGCTATCATGTCGGCGCAGGGAAGTATGACAGGGCAAGGGAGATCACGACCCTGGCGACGCGCTGTTCCATGGCCCTGACACTGTTTCTGTCGATCCTGGTCTTTTTTCTGAGTGATTCTCTGTTCTCTCTTTTTCAGGCATCGGTGTCCGTCAAGGCGATCTGCCATACACTGATGTTTCTGGATATCTTTCACCAGTTCGGAAGAAGCTACAATCTTTTGTATCTGCGCGCACTGCAGGGAGCAGGTGATGTCCGGTATCCAACGATGATCGGGATCATCAGCACATGGGTGCTGGTTGTGGGCGGAGGTTACGTCTTCAGTGTTCTGTGCGGCCTTGGACTGAACGGAATCTGGCTGGCGATGATTCTGGATGAGTGTCTGCGCGGCCTGGTCTTCCTGATTCGCTGGAGGAGGGGGACGTGGAAGAGCAAGTCGCTGGTTTCCTCTCAGAAACCGGAAGCGCAGGTATAAAAAATGATAATCAGGTCGGATTTTTACCATACAGGTCGAAAAAGTATTATTTACACGTCCGGGGACGAGTCTTTACAATATGGGTAAAGGAGTGAGGAGACCATGAGTGTAACCGGTAAAACACGAAAGAAGGGGTTTGCGGTCCGGTTCAGGAAAGAATGGCCGTTTCACCTCATGTTGCTTCCCTGTGTCGCAGTCGTTCTGATCTTCAAATATCTGCCACTGGCCGGGCTGAGCATTGCCTTTCAGGATTATTCCCCGATTTTTGGCATCTTTGACCAGGAATGGTGCGGGTTAGACAATTTCCGATATGTTTTTTCGCTCCCGACCTTTCCCCGCGTCATTTACAACACCATGTTCATTGCCATCATGAAAATTGTGGCCGGCATTATTGTTCCGGTAACCTTTGCACTGATGCTCAATGAAATGCGGAATATCCATTATAAGCGTACACTGCAGACGGTTGTTTATCTCCCGCATTTCATTTCATGGGTTGCGCTGGCCGGCATCTTCCTGGATGTGCTGAGCATGGACGGCATTGTGAACAAGATGCTGGGCGTCCTTGGCATTACCCCCGTTTATTTCCTGGGTGATGAGAAGGTCTTCCCGTATACGATGGTCGTAACGGACATCTGGAAAACGTTCGGATGGAATACGATTGTTTACCTGGCTGCTGTGACCGGCGTTTCACCGGACCTGTATGAGGCAGCCTACCTGGATGGTGCAGGGCGTATCCGCCAGACCATTCATGTGACCATTCCGGGCATCCTGCCCATTGTGATGCTGATGTCCATTCTTTCCATCGGCAATGTGCTTCGTGCCGGATTTGATCAGATTTTTAATCTCTACTCTCCACTGGTTTATTCAACGGGTGACATTATCGACACGTTTGTTTACAGAATGGGCATTCTGAGTGCTCAGTTCGGTCCCGCAACTGCAATCGGCCTCTTCCAGTCCCTGGTTTCCTTCGTACTGATCGTTTCCGGTTACTGGGCGGCAGACCGCTTTGCAGGCTACAGAGTATTCTGAGAGGGAAAAAAGATGAAGATGACAAGAGGCCAAAAGGCCTATGCAACATTCAATTACATTTTCTTGACCCTGGTTTCTCTGTTGTGCCTGATGCCGATGATAAACATTCTGGCGCTGTCCTTCTCCTCAAGGAACATGGTGAATGCAGGTCTTGTAACCTTCCTGCCCATGGAGTTTACCACGCGTTCCTACCGGTACATGATTGAAGCCAGTGGTCTGTTCACCGCACTTTCGATTACACTCCGGCGCGTCGGTCTGGGACTCGTCATCAATCTGCTCTGCACCATTCTGGTGGCGTATCCCCTGTCCAAGGACAAGCAGACCTTCAGCGGCCGCACCGTGTATGTGGGATTCTTCATTTTCACCATGATCTTCAACGGCGGTCTGATTCCGACCTATATCGTCATCAAGCAGCTGAAAATGCTGGACACGATCTGGGCGCTGATCCTTCCCAATGCCGTGACCATGTACTACGTCCTGCTGATGCTGAATTTCTTTAGAGGCATTCCCAAGGACATCGAAGAGGCAGCTGTTGTGGACGGAGCGAACTGGCTGACAACGCTGGTACGCATCTATCTGCCGCTTTCCCTTCCGTCCCTGGCAACCGTTACCCTGTTCATTGTGGTCGGCCACTGGAATGAATGGTTTGACGGCATGATCTACAACAACAAATCCTACCATTATCCGCTGATGACCTTCCTCCAGTATGAGATCATCAATTTCAAGACGACGGACCTCCGTCCCGAGCAGCTGATGGCGGATCCCACCCTGGCGGAGCTGAACGGACGTGCCATTAAGTCAGCAGCCATTATTCTGTGCACACTCCCTGTGCTGGTTTTCTATCCTTTCCTGCAGCGATTCTTCATCTCCGGCATTGTTGTGGGCTCGGTGAAAGGATAACCCCTGTTTCTGATAAGCTCGCCTGAATCCGGTCAGGCGTGGCAATAAACGATCATTCTATTACAAGGAGGAAATCCCCATGAAGAAACTGTTGGCGCTTGTACTCTTCGTATGCCTCATGTTTACCGTGACAGCTATGGCAGAAGAAGCTCCGATGCCCGAGCTGACGCACACGACCATTATGTTCAGACAGGGTCCGGTCCGCTACATCGAAGGCGACAGCCTGTATGACAACATCTACATCAACAGCTACAGAAACGACCTCAACATCGACCTCGAATATGTGATTCATGCCACCGGCGATGAATATACACAGAAACTGACGATGGCGATTGCTTCTGACGATCTGCCCGACATTATGTATCTGCCCATCTCTGAGTACACCCAGCTGGCCAAGGCCGGCAAGCTGTGGCAGATGGATGATGTGATTGAAGCATATGCCAATGACATCACCCGGAAGAATTTCGCTTCCGACGGCGGCGCGATGCTGAATGCTGCCAAGATCGACGGCAAACTGTATGGCATTCCGGTCGGCAGCTTCCGCAACTGCCCCTCCAACTTCCTCTGGATCCGTGCTGACTGGCTCGAAAACCTCGGCCTGAAAGCTCCTGAATCCTTCGAAGACGTGGTTGAGATTGCCCGCGCTTTTGCCAAGGGCGATCCCGACAAGAACGGCGTTGACGGCGATACCATCGGCCTGGGCCTTGACAATGTGATGGCTGAAGTCTCCAACTTTGGTACTCCCGAAGGCGTTCTGAATGCATTTGGCGGTTCCCTCCAGTATCGTGCATGGGTTCCTGACGAGAATGGCCATATCGAGTATGTGCCGCTGAATGAAGGCACACGCAAGGGTCTGGAAGCTCTGGCCAGCATGTTCGCTGAAGGCCTGATCAATGTGGAATTCGGCGTTTCCGACAGCGATGTCGTTGGCGAGCTGGTTGCCAGCGGCAAGTGCGGTATGTTCTACGGTGGTGAAGGCATGTCCTGGAACTATGGACGTGACTCCATGGTCAACTGCCCCGGCGCTGACTGGATCTGCCTGAATGCTCCCAAGGCTGGCGGCGGAGTGGCAAGCCCGATCTGCTTCATGTCCTACTCCTACGTCTATGCTGTCAACAAGAATTTCGAACATCCCGAAGTACTCCTTAAGCTGATCAACTTCTTCAACAACAAGATCAACAGCCCGGACGCAACCGAAGAAAGCCTGGCCGAATGGGGCGTGGATCCTGAGACCGGCATCAACAAGTGCGCTTATGCTTATGGCATCGTCGATCCTTACGGCGACAAGTCCATTGGCTACAATGCAACGATCCGTCAGGCTCTGAAGGGCGAACTTGATCCTTCCGAACTCATGCCTGAAGCCTATCGTTACTATGTCCCGATCAAGCGCTTCTACGATGAAGGATATGCAGAGAACGGCGGATTCAATCCGGACGATCTGACTGCATGGCAGTATTACATGATCCACAGCTTCGAAGGCTCCTGGACCCGTTATGCCGAAGTTGCTGACAATGGTCTGATCATCATGTCCTCTTACTACAATGATCCTACCCCCACCATGATCAAGAAGTGGTCTTCGCTGCAGGCCATGCAGGAAGAAACCTTCACCAAGATCATCTCCGGCAATGAACCCATCGAAGCATTCGACAAGTTTGTTGAACAGTGGAAGAGCCTCGGCGGCGACACCATCACCGAAGAAGTCAACGAGCGTTTCGGCAAGTAAGTTTCTCTCCTGATGAAATAACTGAACACATGTAAATAGTCTGTGCGGAGTCTGTCTGTTGAAACGGGTCAGACTCCGCCATTTTCAAAAGAAAGCGGAGTGGACGGCTATGAACGACTGGAGAAAGAGATCCATACAGGAAGCGGAAGACTATATTCGTCTTCATCAGTCGGATGTCAAGGAAAGATACCGCCCTGCCTTCCATGCATCAGCTCCGGTCGGGTGGATTAATGATCCCAATGGACTGTGCTGGTTCAGGGGCATGTATCACATGTTCGGACAATACCATCCCTACAGCGCGAAGTGGGGCCCAATGCACTGGGGGCATTGGGTCAGCAGTGACCTGCTCCACTGGGAGTGGAAAGGCGTTGCCATGGCACCGGATCAGGATTATGACCATGCAGGTGTCTTTTCCGGAACGGCGCTTGTGGAAGGTGATACCCTGGTCCTGATGTATACGGGCGTCAGTGAAATGCAGGACGGGAAACTGTGTCAGCAGCAATGCATTGCCAGGAGTACGGACGGTATCCATTTTGTAAAGGATCCGGCCAATCCGGTGATCCGTATTTCCGATCTTCCTCCGGATGTGCCGCCAAGAGACTTCCGGGACCCGAAGCTGTTCAGGACGGCAGACGGGTATCGGGCGATCATGGCTGCAAGGAATGAACAGGGCGGCGAAATTCTGGTGTACAGTTCTCCGGATCTTGCCGAATGGAAACTGGAAGGGCGCTACGCGGAAGGAATCGGACGTATGCTGGAATGCCCGGACTACCACAGAATCGACGGCGAGGATGTTCTGATCTTCTGTGTGATCGGCCTGCCGGAGGAACCGGGAAGATTTCCCTGCGGCCATACGGCGGCCTATATGACAGGAAAGACAAAGGAAAATCCTGTAGGATTCCAGGCAGAGAGCTTTGAAGCGGTGGATCTTGGACTGAACTTCTATGCGCCGCAGGCCCTGGACGGACCGGACGGATGCATTCTGACTGCCTGGCTGCCGGGCCCCAGCGGAATTGTTCCAACCGACGAACTCGGCCATCAGTGGGCCGGGGTGATGGCGCTGCCAAGGATTCTGCATGTGAAGGACGGGAAGCTGATTCAGGAGCCTGTGGGCGAAATCAGAAAGCTCAGAGCGAAAAAGCAGTGCTTCCATGAAGTTCTGACAGAAGGTGTGCCCCTGAAAGGGAAGCATGAACGGTGCAGTGAATGGGTCATGCATCTGAAAGCGGACCGGGAAGTTGTGCTGAAGTTCTTTAAAGGCGAAGGCCCGGGGTTCTGTGTAACATGGGATCCGGAGGCAGACACCCTGACCATGGACCGGGACGGCTGCGGATATGATATGTCCGGAAAACTGCCGTCGAAGGTTACAGCCAATCTTGGTCGCAAGAGCGGTGAAATCACCCTGGACCTGATTGTCGACAACTGTATTGCTGAGCTTTTTGTCAACGGAGGAGAGCGCGTCATGTCCGCATCGGTATATCCGAAGGATGCGGATGATGAATGGGTTCTGACCTCCAGCGGCTCATGTGAAGCAGAGGTTACCTGCTATGATTTGTCTCCTCAGGAGAAAGATGTTTGAAAGAAGCGATACCGCCATGCATGCGATGCCGGCCAGCAGGAACGGACATACGAGCCATGCGCTTTCAGCGTGCGGAAATTGTCCCGATCCGGCTTCCGTTTGAAGAATGCATGAAAAAAAGAAACCCGTGAGGTGACGGCGGCCTCTGCCGGTTCAGCGTAATTGCATACGGATATCAGGAAGCCGGGACACGAGACGGACGAGGAGGAAAAACGATGCTGTTTTATTTCCCTGAAGACGGAAGAATGGGCGATATCATTCCCTATTATGAAGACGGAGCGTTCAAACTGTTTTACCTGGGTTTCGGATGGAGCAATATCACAACCCGGGATCAGCTGCATTTTGAAAATCCCTTTAAAACAGGGATCCGCGGCGGAACAGGATCCGTGATCAAGGTCGACGAACAATATCATATGTTCTACTGCAAATTCACCTTCCAGCCGTATATGCGTCAGTATATCTGCCATGCAGTCGGGGAGGACCTGGAACACTGGACAGAACTGCCGGAAGAAACCTTCATGCCCGATGATATTATCTATGAGATGTCGGACTGGCGTGATCCGCATGTCATCTGGAATGAAGAAGAGCAGTGCTGGTGGATGCTCTGTGCTGCGCAGAAAAAAGGCCTGACCATGCGCAAAGGGTGCGTGGGCCTGTGCAAGTCCACGGATCTTCATCACTGGACATACTGTGAACCGCTGTATGCGCCGACAACCAATCAGTCCGCTTTTGAGTGCCCGGATATCTTCCGCATCGGGGACTGGTGGTATCTGACGTATTCTGTGTATACGGACCGATTTGAAACGCTTTATCGTATGAGCCGCTCCCTGAATGGTCCATGGATCACGCCGGTTGTGGATACGTTTGACACACGCTGCTTCTATGCTGCCAAGCACGGCACGGATGGGCAGGACCATTTCATGTACGGATGGAATCCAAGAAAAGACAAAAACCTGTATGAGTTCAATCCTCAGAAATCCCGCGGCAAGGACTACGATACCTGGGACTGGGGCGGAACAATGATTATTCATCAGCTGGTGCAGCATGAGGACGGAACCCTTGGCGTTCAGCCGCCCAAGGCAGTCGATGAAGCCCTGACCACATGCGTCCAGCCGGAATTCCGGCCGCTCAATGGTGACTGGAAGGTCACGGAGGATTCGGCCTGTGTGGATTCACCCTATGGCTATGCAAGTCTTCTGATGAACAGGATTCCGGAAGTCTGCAAGCTGGAAGCGGATGTCAGCTTTGCCAACACGCCCAGGGAATTTGGTGTAGCCCTTCATGTGGATGCCGATTTCGCCTGCGGCTATTATCTGATCTTTGAGCCAAACCGTGGACGCGTACAATTCAAGACGGGAATTCGCATGTATGAGGACGGCGGCAAGATGTTCCAGTATGAAGTGGAGCAGGAACGTCCTTTTACCTGGAAAAAGGGTGCCACGCATAAGCTGCGCATCTTTGTCGATGACAGTATTCTGCTGATGTATCTGGACGATGTTGCTCTTGGAACGCGCATGTTTGACAGAAAAGGATTCAATTTTGGTCTGTTTGTTTCTGACGGCAGTGCCAAGTTTGAAAACATCCGGATAACCAGGGCATAAACCGGAGAAAGATTTTTTGCGTACACACAGACCGGTTCTATCGTGTTGAATCGCTGAAGGAGCGTTATCTTTTCGTATCAGAAAGCAACAGGGTCGACTCATTTGTGGCCGGCCCTGTTTTTTTGACTCTTCAACAATAAGTGTGGAAAAAGGAATAAAATAAAGCACAAAATGCTCCATCATTTTGGTTGTCCAGACGCAAATG
>ONVN01000394.1 GCA_900321295.1 uncultured Eubacteriales bacterium | reverse complement strand
GGCTGAAGGGGAATGAGACAGTCAGGGTCAATGGCAAGACCTATGTTCACTGGTATGACTGCCTGACGGATTATGTGCTGTAACGTTCGGAAATCCGCAGGATCACACGGGAAAAAAGAGACAGCGGCAGGGATGATTTCCCGCTGCTGTTTCTTTTCTTCAACAAAACAGGAAAGAGGCGATTTTTCATCGGAAAGATCCCCGCCGGAATTGCACATTGCATCAAATAGGATACAATGGAGGAACAAACTTCCATCCGTCTGCGGGGGTTTCCCGGAAAGACGAACAGACAGAGAATGCAGGTACAGGAAATGGAAAGCAGGGAGGAAAAGCCGGATGAATCCGCTGAATAAGCAGCTTGGCAGGATAGGAAAACCGGAAGGATTTTTCGGCCGTCTAATGGTTTCCGCGATGAACAGCGGGGACCAGGCAAAACTGGCGGTCTGGGGACTGTTTCATGTTCCCCTCATGGGAGGCGAAAAGATTCTGGACTGCGGATGCGGGGGCGGTGCCAATGTCCGTAGAATGCTTCAGCTGACGGAGAACGGAAAGGTGTTTGGGCTGGATTTTTCCCCGGTATCCGTGGAAAAGTCCAGAAAAGTGAATGCCCGGGCCATTGCAGCAGGCAGATGCTGTATCGTGGAGGGAAATGCCGCGGCCATCCCTTTGGATGACGGCATGTTCGACCTGGTGACGGCTTTTGAAACCGTGTATTTCTGGCAGGACACGGAGGCCTGTTTCAGGGAAGTGTACCGCGTGCTGAAGGAAGAAGGAACCTTTCTGATTGTGCATGCATCCAGTGGCAGAAAGAAAAAAGCCATTCGCAGGGCAAAGATCGTGGAGGGCATGCGCCTCTACAGGGGTGAGGAACTGGAAAAGATGCTGACCGCAGCCGGATTCACACGCGTGGAGATTGATGAGGATGAAAAGCAGGACCGTCTGTGTGTAAAGGCACGGAAATGAAGAACCGTGCTCCTGGATTCCAGCCTTTCCGTGAGCCAGCAGAGCTGGCGCCGGGATGACCTTGTATTTTAGGGTAAAGTATCGTAAGATACACAGGCTATGATGAAGGAGTGATGATATGCCTTTTCTTCGGATGCTTGAAGGAATCCGGAATCCTGTGCTGGATGCTTTTTTCGGAGCCATCACCTATTTCGGGGATGAAACGCTTTTCCTGGTGCTTGGTCTGATCATTTTCTGGTGTATTGACAAAAGAGCCGGCCGTTACCTGGTCACGGTCGGCATGATCGGGACAGTGATCAACCAGTTCCTCAAACTGGTGTTCCGCATTCCCCGTCCGTGGGTGGTTGACGAAAGTTTTACCATTGTTGAGAGTGCCCGTGCCGGGGCCGGCGGTTATTCATTCCCGAGCGGACATACCCAGACAGCGGTCGGTGTTTACGGCGCGTTTGCGCTGTGGGTGAAAAAAAGGTGGCTGCGCATCGCGGCCATTGCTGTGGCCGTGCTGGTTCCGTTCTCACGGATGTATCTTGGCGTGCATACGCCGCTGGATGTGGGTGTGGCCGCGGTCACATCCGTCGTTCTGCTGCTCGTGCTCTATGCTCCGATGGCCGGTGCGCATGCGACCGCGAAGAGCACAAGGATCAGCTTTCTTGTCACCCTGATCCTTGCCATCGGGTATACCCTCTATGTGACTCTCTGGAAGTTTCCTGCAGACATTGATCCGCATAATCTTCAGGAAGGGGTCAAAAATGCCTGGCTTCTTCTTGGCGCATCGGCAGGCATGTGGGCAGCCTTTGAATGGGATGAGCGCCATGTGCATTTTGAGACAAAGGGGACTTTCCTGGGACAGGTGCTCAAGGTAGTCATTGGTCTGGCCCTGGTGCTGGGCCTCCGCATGGGACTCAAGGCAGTGCTCCAGGCCGTTTTCCACGAGGCCGCTTTCACGGATGCCCTGCGCTATTTCGTGATGGTGTTTGTCGCGGCAGGCGTCTGGCCGATGGTCTTCAGCCGGATTGCCCGGGCAGGCAGCAAACAGACAGCGTGAGAAAGACAAAGATCGACAGAAAAGAGGACGTGCCGGGGCGGCATGTCCTCTTTTCATCCGGAAGAAAGACGGGATTGCTCTTTCGGGAGATGTCTGATAAGATGCAGCAGACGGAAAAAGAAGGCGGGTGAGTTCCATGCGGATCCGAAAGAAACGGACAGAAGCCGGTCGTGCTACGTCCCGGGGCAGCCGGATGCGCCGGCTGTGTGCTGCTGTGCTGACCCTGCTTCTGCTCATCGCAGGCAGCGCGGCATGCGGGGAGACCGTTGCCATGATCGCCGACCTGCACATGTCCATGGACGCGGACGCCTTCCGTGACACGCTGCAGGCGATCCAGGACCTGGCCGGGCAGACAGATGTCCTTGTGTTTCTGGGGGACAATACCAATAACGGGCGGACCGAGGAGCACACCGCCTTTCTTGCCTGGCTGGAGAATCTCCGGAAGGCGGCCGGAAAACCGGTCTATGTACTTCCGGGGAATCATGATCTCACAGGGGATACGACGCCTGAAGTGTTTGCCGCCCGCTATGCCCGCTTCGGATGGGAGAAAGCCTTTGACAGGGACCCGGGAAGTGCAAGCTATGCCGTGATGACGCCGGAGGGGACCTGTCTGCTGATGCTGGATACAAACGCCTACAGTCCGGACAGCCGCATGACGGAGTATGGGGAAATCAGGGAAAGCGTAGCGGCCTGGACCGGGAAAGTGCTGGAAGCGCTTCCCGCGGGCACGAAGATCCTGGTATGCGGGCATTACCCGGTGCTTCCCTTTGAGGAAGGCAGGGACAGCACGCGGAACGGGGAAAGCCTGGTCAGGCTGCTCACATCGCATGGCGTGATGAACTATTTCTGCGGGCACCGGCACAGCAACTACACTTTAACACTGGGCGGCTTCCGCCAGATCAACATCGGAGTGCCCACCGGGTATCCCGCCTGGGCGGGGACGGTGACCGATACGGACCGCTTCTGGCATTACAGGATCCGGCCGCTGTATGATCCTGAGAGTGAAACCGGACTGCAGATGAAACAGGCGGCCCGGGCCCTTGGCGAGAGAATGGCAGCGGGGTCGCTGGAAAACACGGAGTATGCCGGGGATGAGGAAGCGATTGACTGGTTTGCAGATGCCTTCATGGCGGAAGCGGAGAGCACCATCGGACAAATCAGATCCGAACTGCTCGCCCGGGATGGATGCGCCAAGTGGCGGAAGGCAAAGGTGCGGTCGGTGACCCGGGAATGGATTCTCGGCATTCTGGAGAACGGACAGGAGGATGTCCGGGACCTGCAGATTCCCATCCATCCGTGAGGGAATGCCTCCCGGTCTTTCTTGGAACGGAAGATTATGATATGATGCACAGAGCCTGGATAGGCAGAAGTGACCAATAGGAGAATGAAGAGATATGAAACGTATGATTTCCATGGGACTGACCCTGATCCTGATTTCTTTCCTGAACGGCGGGATGGCCGCAGATCTGGATGTTTC
>ONVN01000038.1 GCA_900321295.1 uncultured Eubacteriales bacterium | reverse complement strand
AGCTGAACGGACAGATCGTAGTCGTTGCGCAGGAAATTGCGCTGAAGATATCCGAAAATCTCCTTCGGGGACTTGCAGCCTGCCTCCGTCAGCTCAAGAATGAGACGGACATCGCTGAAGAAGCGGAAGGTGCGGGGATCAATGTCCTTTCCCAGACGTCTCTTCTCCTGCATGTCGCGGAGAAACCGGGCTTCAAATTTGTTCAGTGCCTCGATGGTGGGGAACAGCGAACGGGCCGACAGGATATGGTTATATTCGTCTTGCCTGGACTGGACAATGGAAGCGAGAAACTGCCTGTCCGGCTCAATGAGGGTGGCAATCCGCTGCATTTCCTGAAGGGCGAACATCCGGGCATCCCGTTCAATGGCCTGCTGGAAATACAGGGCCAGGTCGACCGCGGGGGGAATGTAGGCGGGGAAGTTGAGCTGCCAGACCCGCAGCATGTCACCGGCCGGGCCGCTGATCCCGGACGTCCCTGAGAGCGTGTGCTGGTAGGCATGCCGGCCTTCATGAATGATGGTGTCCAGAAGACCTGCCGGTGAGAAGAGCGGCGCTGTGAAGAAACGGGACTTGAAGTATTCCGGGTTCAGATGAATGGATTTGTCCTGATCCACATATCCGCCCAAGATATATCCGGTGCAGGTGGAATCCACGAATACCCGGATGGCCGGACGGCCGGCCAGGGCAGCCTGACGGTTTTCGACTTCCTGAACCGCCAGGAGCTTTTCGTCCCTGGACAGCCCCTTCCATTTCTTCACGGTAAAGTACGCATACAGCTCAGCCTCGGAGAGCGCAGCAAAATCCTTCTTCTCAAGTGCCAAGGTAATCCACCCCCTCGGCCCAGGTATAGTCATACAGTGCATCCGGATCCGTCAGGCAGAGATTCATCACATGCAGGGCGACGAAGGCAGAGCATCCGCCGTAGGCGGAGCGGATTTCCCCGAGGTTCAGATCCCCGACGGCAAAGTCATCCGTGAGGGTTTCGTCCAGCCAGGACTTCACGCCCTCCAGAACACGCGGGTCAAAGGTGGTCAGGACCATGTGGGCCAGAAGAGCCGCATGGGGCAGGGGCAGGTTCTCCTGCCGCTGGATTGTGCGCTGCAGGCGGCTGGCCAGTTCGAGTTGTTCCAGCTGGGTCATGGCAATCATCCTTCTTTCTTTTCAGTGGGTTCAGGGGACAGGGCGGGGATCATGCCCCACAGCCTGTCCTCAGGAAGCGGACAGAGTCCGCTGATGAGCAGTTTCCGGATCAGCTGAAGCCGGGTGCAGGGGAGAAGACCGGGGTCCGGTGGACTGTCCGGCTGTCTCTCCCGGAGGGCTTTCTCATATTCCTCAGGGAAACGTCGGGACAGATAGACGGCCAGGTCCATTTCCAGGGTGCTGAAGGCGTTTTCCTCCGGACGGAGGATACCGTGCAGGGGCTCCTGCCGGAGTAGGTATTCCGCCAGGGCCGATGCGCGGATCCGCCGGGAAGGAAGGCAGCCCCCGAGGCAGGCAGGGCAGTTCTGACACTGGAGGAAAGGCCGGCCGGCATGCGGCTGCAGAACCTCCAGAAGCTCGGAATCCGGCACGTTGCTCGGCAGGTTCAGCTCCGTCTCCCAGTTGATGCCGCAGATGCAGACCGGGTTTTCCATCCCGGCCCGGTGGACGTAGGCATAGCCGACATCCAGACGGGGAATCTCGGAGCAGATCGCGGCATCAAAGGACACCGTGTCCGCAATTCTCCGGAGATCCTCGCCGCTGTCAATCCGCATGATGACGCGCAGATTCACCTGGTTGAAGAGGGTTCCCAGGGTCACCGGCGACTGGTCCCCGAAGAGCAGGCCGAGGCCCAGGGAACGGTAGGTCAGCGTCATGTCCTGGAGCATGGCGGTGCAGGCGGCACCCGGCGCGGCATCCTCGAGAAGACCGCCGCCCGGACTTCGGTCCAGGAGCACATGGACTTCATCGATCATGATGACATTCCGGAGGGACGACGAATGCTCGGTCCGCTGGTGGACCACCAGGTCCAGGTTTTTCATGAGGATGGCGAAGACCAGGGCTTTTTCCTCCTGACTGGGGAGGGCATTGAGCTCGATGAGCACAGGATGCCGGAGCAGGTCTTCCCAGTCCGGGGTTTCAATGGTGTCAAAAAGGAAGGCATCCGTGTTGATGAGGTTCATCAGGCGGATGACACCGCCGTTTTCCACATTGTCCCGGCTTTCCTGATTCCGGATCTCATCCCGGGTGTAGCGCCGGAATTCCCGGATGAACTCATGCATGCCGAAGTGCGTGACGCCGGGCGAATCCCGGGTGCTGTCCTCCTGCCAGCCGTAAAGGTTGTAGCAGGAGGTGATCACCTCCGCAAAGGCGTTCTTCAGGAAGGCATCCATGGAGATGGACATGGCGAAGATGTCCTTGAGGCAGGGAATATACTGGGCTCTTGTGATGCCCCTGGGCGGAACGAAGGGGTTCAGGGGCAGAGGAAGACCGCTGTCCTGCTTTCCCGGGGTATAGACACGCAGTCCGGGGACCGCGTGCAGAAGCGTGCGGTATTCCGTCTTGGTGGGCTCGATCACGAGGAAGGGGACGGGCGAGGGGAGATGGGCCAGCTGATACAGGATGCCCATGGCAACGACCGTTTTGCCCACACCGGATTTCCCGCAAAGCACGCCGTGCCGGAGCAGCGAGGACGCCGGAAGCTCAAAGGGCTTTCCGGAAGTGTCCGCACGGACACCCAGTGAAAGGACGCTGTCTTCGTTCTTCGGACGTGCGGAACGCACAGGGGCTGCGATCGGGGCGGCCCGGGTCGGAAGAAACTCCGGGGTCGGACCGGTGGGTACGGTCAGGCAGGCGCGGATGCCGGAAAGGTCGGCGAGCTGGGACAGCCGGCTGTCATCGTCCGTGAGACGGTTCCGGAGCCGCAGATCATGTCCCAGAACCCGGAAAAGCCGGTTGAGCCGGTTCAGTCCGGTCGCGAGGTGCACCCCCAGGGAGGCCGGCAGTGCGCGGTCCGGAACCTGAAAGGAGGCGAAACCCTGTGAGGACATCAGGAGGGACAGCTGCTGGAGAAAGAGCGGACACCCGGAGGCCAGGATGCTGACCTGGAAAACCGGCCTTCCGGCCATTTCCATGAGGGTGGCCAGGTGCTTCTTCCCCTCCGCGGATTCAGCAGAAGAGGTCAGGCGCGCCAGCTCCTCGCATTCGTCTTTGGTCATGCGGGTATGGCGGAACTGAAGGCAGATGCCGTTGCGGGCATAGGTGCACAGAACGGACAGCATGCGCTGCAGGGGAAGCGGGGGCGGCTGGGAATGATTCCGCCAGGAGGCCGGGAGATACGGCTGACGTTTTTCAGGAAGCGGAGGCTGATCCGGGAGATAGTAGCCGGTCACCGCATCCCCGCCCTTGGCAGGGAGAAGAAAGAAAAAGACAAAGGGGGAGAGCAGCTCCCTTGTGCTGTCCGGATGGTCATCCATGAGCTCCGCGGTGTAGCCGGCCTTCCGGAGGTTGGTCAGGATCATCCGGGAGGTGCGGTCCAGCCGGGCTTCCACCTCCCGCCGCTGCGGGCCCTCAGCCCGGAGAATGAGCAGGGTGGCCAGCTGATGATCTTCCGTGTCGTTGGAGAAAAAGAACTCCGCGGAGACCCTCGCGCCGGGATCAGCACAGGCAGACAGGAGCCAGGGGAGATGTGTGTCGGAGAGGTTTTTCGGATACGCGCGGATCAGGAGGGAACGGTGGGCCAGAAAGCCACCCTCGGTCTGCGGGATGACGGTGACGGCCATGCGCCGCACCTCCTTTCTTTTTTCGTATCTCCGGATCAGAGGGAGCGTTCCAGATGACGGATCTGGGATTCGCAGAGCTGGTAATAGGGATCGCTTTCGCTGATGCCAAGCTGGATCAGGTTCTTTTTCTGTTTCTGAAGAATGTCCAGCACATGGCGGATATAGATGGCCTCCCGGGGCACCCGGAAGGTCTTCTGGGCATCCAGGTACTGTTTTGTATGTTCCCAAACATCCTTGGAAGCGTTGACTACCTTCATTTTCCCGACGCTGGTGTCGGTGCGTACCTTCAGAGCAAGGCCCTTGCAGCCGGACACATCCAGGTGCT
>ONVN01000393.1 GCA_900321295.1 uncultured Eubacteriales bacterium | reverse complement strand
AAGATCTGGAGCAAGGTTGTGGATCCGGCCACCGGCAGAACCGGCTACGTTGCCAACGATTACATGGTCCGCCAGTAAGAAAACAAAAAAACATTGAGAAGAACCTGAAAACAACAGGATTGATATAACGGGAGCTGTTCCGGAAACACCGGGACGGCTCCTTTCGGTTTTCCCGAAAAATGCATGAATCCGGTGCCAGCCCGATTTTCTGTGCGTATCAATTGATGAAAGGATATGATTCCGGTTCATGAATGAGGAGGTTCTGATTGTTATGAAAAAGGCTTGGGTTGCAGCAGCACTTACATTCTTCGGGCTTTTTGCCCTGGTTGCTTTGCTGAAGGTACTCTGGGTTCAGATCGACGGCGGAGATCCCATGGTGCTTTTCACTACGCCCCAGCACCTTCTTTTCCTGATCACGGTTTTTGGAGCAGCTGCCGTCTCTTCTTACTGCAAAGTAAAAAAGGCCGCCCGAAATGCTCCTCCCACAACCCCTGTCCGCAAATCATGCAAATGCAAGGACGAAAACAGGCCGAAACGCTGATGGAAAGCGCATCGGCCTGTTTTTCATTTCCTCCGTTTTCCGGTATTTTCGGATCCGCGGATTTCTTCATGATAGAAGTAATCCACGATCACCGGATGCCCCTGCGGCACCCTCCCGTATGGCATTTCATTGTCCACGAAGGGGCAGTCATTCTTCTGTGCCATTTCCCTGGCTTTGCTTTCCAGGCTTTCAAAGTAGCTTCTGTCTTTCCGGTTGTAGATGGCTTCGTAGAGCGGTGTCAGCTTCGGATACTTTTCGGCAATATAATCCATGATCGTTTTCTTGAAGCCGCCCCGGAGATTCAGGTTTTCCAGCCAGAAAAGGTCACACTGGTTCTTCACCCGTTCAAAAATCGCTTCAAAGTCCGTGATTCCCGGAAAAACGGGAGACACAAAGCATACCGTACGGATGCCTGCATCGTAAACCGTTTTCATGGCAGCGATGCGGCGTTCGATCGGGACAGCCCTGTCCATGTCTTTTCGGAAATCTTCATCGAGTGTATTAATGGACCAGGAAACCGTCACCTGCCCCAGTTCTTTCAGGAGATCAAGATCCCGTACCACAAGATCCGACTTAGTGCAGATCAGGATGTCAGCACCGCTTCCGCGAAGCTGCTCAAGAAGCTTGCGGGTATTCCCAAACTGTTCCTCCTGCGGGTTGTAGCCGTCGGTTACCGAGCCGATCACCACACGCTGCCCCGCATATTTTTTCGCATTCCGGATTTCCGGCCAGTGTTTGATATCCAGAAACGTTCCCCAGTCTTCCGTATGTCCTGTAAAGCGCTTCATAAAGCTTGCATAGCAGTACTTGCAGGCATGGGTGCAGCCCACATAGGGATTGACAGAATAGCCCCCGACGGGAAGGCTGGATTTGGTCATAATGTCTTTTGTCTCGGTTTCCCCGATCAGAATGCCGTCCATGTTGATTTGTGCCATGATCTCTGTTTCTCCAATATGTTCTTATAGGCCTCCGGAAGTTCCTGCACCATGTTCTCCTCACCCATGATCGGGACAAGGTCTTCTTTCCAGAAAACCGGAATATCCAGCGCATGTGCCTGCTCTGTCAGGGATTGAACCCATTCTGGTGAAGTCCGTACCTTCCGGCTCTGTGCACCGGTCATGGTGCCAATGACAATCCATTCCATGCCGTGAAGATTCACTTCGCCCGGATCATCAAAAAGCGGTTCAAAGGTGACATGGTAATGCTTTGCATGCACATTCTCCCGCAGCCGGTCGATGCGCCAGAGTTCCGATCTTCGGGTCACCGTCACACCGAACCAGGCATTCTCCAGATCCGTATCCATCCGGAGAAGATCCGGACGCTTGGTGAGAAAGAGGAACTGATGCTGCGGGTTTTCCCGGATCTTTGCGAAAACCTGCTCCGTCCATTCCGGCTTCCATCCTGAAAGATCACTCATTCCCGTCAGAAGAAAGTTATGGGGACACGGCGTTTCCATCCGGCGCATTTTGTCCGGGAAGAATTCGGGCCGGGAAAAATCCTCAATGGTATGAAACCGCCGGACATTGTTCCGGGCATAGCAGTACGGGCAGCCAACCGTACACCCGATCACCAGATTCATGTTCTGAATCTGATCCTTGATACAGATGCTCAACGTTCTTTCCACCCTTCCAGATTCTGCCGGATGCGGTCGAGATCTCTCTCGAACCGGACGATCTGTTCCTCAGAAAACCCTTGGTAGTAAATCTCCGTCATCTGCCGGGATACCTCGTCATAATCCCTTTTCAGGGCACGTGCATTCTCCGTCAGATACAGAAGCGTTTTCCGCTTGTCTTCCCTGTCCTGAACCCGCCGGATGAGCCCCTGGGCTTCCATCCGCTCCAGCATGGTCGTCAGGGATGTGATGGCAAGCCCGCACTGTTCCGACAGCGTGCGGATCGGAATACCGTCGGTCTGCCACAGCACATACAGAATGCGTCCCTGCGGCCCGTTGAAAGCATGAATGTTCTTTGCACTGAGCACCTTTTCAAATACCCGGTCGCCCAGCTGCTTGATCTTTGTGATCAGAAAACCGCCTTGTGATTCCATCGCAAAAACTCCTATATAGTAGTTTCGTGCAAATACTACCATATAGGAGTTTTTTGTCAAGAGGTTTTCCTGCATTTGTCCGGGATTTTTCCTGCCCTTCTTATTCCACCCTGGCAACAATTTCAGAGATGGCCACCAAAGCTGCCTCTCCGCGGATCAGGATCCGGTGATCCTCCCTCAGGATGCACTGCAGAGATCCGCCCCTCCGGGAGGCCTGGTAAGCCCGGATCTCTTTTTTCCCGAGCTGTCCTGCCCAGTAGGCAGCAATCTGACAGTGGGCGGAACCGCAGACCGGATCTTCCGCAATGGAAAGCTTCGGACAGAAGCTCCGGGAGACACAGTCCGTTTCCGTCCCCCGGGCCGTTGCATTCTGAATTCTGCCGGGGAGAAGCAGAAGCAGATCCTGATCCGGCAGCATCTTCCGCACCTGTTCTTCCGCATCAAAGATGCAGACAAGGTCCAGTCCGAGCACCGCTTTCACAGGACGCACACCGAAGGCCTGCTCCATGGCAGCCGTGACCGGAATCTCTTTCAGGTCATAGGTCGGAAAATCCATCTCGTAAAACTGATCTTTTCTTGTCACCGTCAGCAGACCACTCAGCGTATGGAACCGGACGGTATCCTGGTCTTTCTCATAAAAATTCAGAATCACAAAGGCGGAAGCGAGCGTGGCATGGCCGCACAGCTCCACTTCGGTCCCCGGTGTAAACCAGCGGAGACGGTATCCTTCGTTTTTTTTCACGATAAAAGCGGTTTCCGAGAGGCTGTTTTCCATCGCCAGCTGCATCATGAACCGCTCAGAAGGCCAGCTGTCCATCACGCACACCGCAGCCGGATTGCCGGAAAACGGCTTGTCCGTAAATGCGTCAACAATATACTGCTTCATGCTCTTTCACTTTCCGACTTTCTCACCGTTGAGCAGGACCACGTTCATGGGCTCGACTTCGATTTTCTGCCATACGTTTTCCTGAATGTAGGGCTCGCTGGCCAGGTAGGCGTCCAGATCCTCCCGGCAGGAAAAGTCCAGGATCAGCACGGAACCCTTCATTCTGCCTTCCTCATTCAGAAGGCCGCCTGCGCAGAGCACTTTGCCCCTGATTTTTCCTATATTCTCAAGGTGCCGCGGACGGACTTCCATTCTTTTTTCCAGCATGCCTTCGCCATCATAGGCTTTCACAAGAACCTGCATTTTCTTCCTCCCCATATTTTTTCTCGACTCGGGTT
>ONVN01000214.1 GCA_900321295.1 uncultured Eubacteriales bacterium | reverse complement strand
GCGGCCGCATCAGGGAGCGGATGGAGAAAAACACGGCAACACCTGCCGCCACGAGGATCGCAAGGACCATCAGCAGCATGGGCAGAAGCAGTTCGGAGATACCGCCTTCCACCGCCTGGGCCCTGGTTCGGATCAGCACCGCGCCGAGCACCTTCTCATTCCTGACAAACGGAACCCCCACCGTAAAGGTCGGAGAACCGTTGACGAGCACACGGACCGATACTTCCTCTCCGGACAGCACATGAACAAGGGCCTCGTTCAGCTCATTCCCGTTCAGTGATGACACAAAATCCGGATCCTCCGTCATCGCAACGGAGAGGTTGTCCATCACCCTGCCCAGCCGGTCGACCACCAGAATATAGGCACCGTAGGTATTCCATACATTGGTTGCCTTCCAGTCAATATATTTCTGGATGTCATCGTCGTAACCGAACAGAATCGCCATGGAACTGGACTGGTTGTTCGCCGCAAGAAAGGCAATCTCCCGCGCTTCCTTGGTCAGTGCTTCCAGGCGCGCATTGATCTGCTGGTTGCGCACGGTAATGGTCATCAGTGCGCCAAACAGGATGGTCAGAAGCACAATGCACGCAATCACCACCGCCATGATTCTGGCAAACATTTCCCTCAGCTCACTTCAAATTTGTATCCTACGCCCCAGACGGTATGGATGGACCATCCATGGGCTTCACTGCCCTGGAGCTTTTCACGCACCCGTTTGATATGGACATCCACCGTTCTCGAAGAATCCCCGGCGAAATCGAATCCCCACACATGCTCCAGAAGCTGTTCCCGGGTGAAAACCTGTCCCGGATGGGAGGCCAGAAAATACAGGACTTCCAGTTCCTTGGGCGGCATATCCACCACCTGGCCCTCATACCGGCATACGTATTCGCGGAGGGATACGGTAAGCCCCGGGAAGGAAAGCGTGTCATCCGGTTCCTCTTCGCCTCCGCGGGTGCGGCGGATCACGGCCTTGACCCGGGCCACCAGTTCCTTGGTGTCAAAAGGCTTGGTGATATAGTCGTCCGCACCGAGCTCCAGGCACAGAACCTTGTCAAAGGTTTCATCCTTCGCCGTCAGCATGATGACCGGGATCTGGCTGGTGCGGCGGATCGTCTTGAGGACTTCCACCCCATCCAGTCCGGGCATCATGACATCCAGGAGCACGAGATCCGGCGGAATCCGTCGAAAACTCGCCATGGCGTCATCCCCACGGCCGACACTGCGCACCTCGTATCCCTCTTTTTCCAGGTACAGCTGCACCAGCTGCCGGATGCTCTGATCGTCATCCGCTACAAGAATGCTGATTTTTTCTTTCATGCGATCACCTTATTTCAGAGTTACGATGGTTACACCATCTTCTCCTTCACCATAAATTCCCAGGCGCTGTTTCTTGACGTGCGGATGCCTCCGCAGTTCCTGCTGGATCCCGCTTCGCAGCACGCCTGTACCCTTCCCATGAATGATGGATACCTCACCCATACCGGCCATCATGGCCGCATCCAGATACTGGTCTACGGTCAGAATGGCTTCATCCAGCGTCATGCCGCGCACATCGCATTCCATGCGCACAGTCCGCTCCATGGCACCGGTCTTGGCCATGACACTGGTCTTGGGCTTGTCCTCAACCTTCTTGAGCAGTCGCAGCTGGGAAAGGTTTGCCTTGAACTTCATGATTCCTGCCTGCAGCTGGACATCACCCCGGTCGTCCGGTTTGGAAAGCACGGTGCCTTCCTGATTGATCGTCAGAATCCGGACATGGTCCCCGGGACTGACGGTCTTCGGGGCCTGGCTGCTGTCTTCCTGATCGGTCTTGAGACCTTCGGCCAGTTCGTCCATATCCTTATCCAGGCGTTTGCGCACGCTGTTGACATCGGCTTCGGTTCCGGCACTCTTGCGCAGACGCTTCAGGTCGGAAAGGATGGATTCCGATTCGCGGCGGGTATTCTCCATGAGGCGGCGGGCATCCTCGCGGCTCTTGCGCATCATGGTTTCGCGCTTTTCTTCCATTTCCTTCCGCAGCTTTTCCGCTTCATCCCGGAGGCGCACCGTCTCCTTTGCGGCGTCTTCCGCCAGCTGGCGTTCCCGCTCGGCGACCTGCCTGTGATATTCGGCATTGGCAATCACATCCTCGAACCGGATGGTATCGCTTGAGAGGAGCTGCTTGGCCGCATCAATCAGGTTTTCCGGCAGACCAAGACGCCTTGAAATCTCGAATGCGTTGCTCTTGCCGGGAACGCCGATGGAGAGCCGGTAGGTCGGGCGCAGGGTTTCCACATTGAATTCCACGGACGCGTTTTCCACACCCTTGGTGGAAAGCGCAAAGGCTTTCAGCTCGGAGTAATGCGTCGTCGCCATGGTCCGCACCCGGATGTGCAGAAGCCGCGTCAGGATGCTCTGGGCAAGGGCTGCGCCTTCCGTCGGATCCGTGCCGGCCCCGAGTTCGTCAAAGAGGACCAGGTCCCGCGGCGTGACTTCCCGCATGATGGTAACAATGTTCGTCATATGGCCGGAGAAAGTCGACAGGCTCTGTTCAATCGACTGTTCATCGCCGATATCGGCAAAGACCTGCTCAAAAACGGCCATCTCTGTGCCGAGGTCTGCAGGAATCTGCAGGCCTGCCTGGGCCATCAGCGTGAACAGGCCGACCGTTTTCAGGGTGACGGTCTTGCCGCCAGTGTTGGGACCGGTAATGATGAGTTCCGTAAACTCCTTGCCCAGCCACAGACTGCTGGGAACCACCTTATCCGGATCAATCAGCGGATGCCGTCCACGGATGATGTTGATGTATCCTTCCTGATTGAGTTTCGGAGAGACCGCATGCATACTGCGGCTCAGAAGACCCTTTGCAAAAATGAAATCCAGACGTGCAAGGGTCTCGACATCCTCCCTCAGCGTCTGGGCCACGGGAGCAATCTCAGCAGACAGGGCAGCAAGAATACGTTCGATTTCCTGACGTTCCTTGAGTTCCCACTGTTTCAGTTCGTTGCCCATTTCCACCGCGGCCATCGGCTCGATGAACAGGGTCGCTCCGCTGCCGCTCTGGTCATGCACCAGGCCGGGCACCTGGGCCCTGAATTCCGCACGAACAGGAATGACATACCGGCCGTTGCGCACCGTGATGATCGGATCCTGCATATATTTCTGGAAGTTGGGTGAGTGCACCATCTGGTTGAGCTTGTCCTTGATGCGGTCCGTCGCACCGCGGAGATGGCGGCGGATATCGGCCAGCGCTGAAGATGCATGATCCGCGATCTCATCCTCCGACAGAATGGCATCCGTGATGTCCAGTTCAATCCGCCGGCCGTCGGAGAGTCCGGAGCCCATTCTTGTCAGTTCCGGCGTCGTCTCCCGGTCGGTCACCAGAGCATCCCTGGCGCTTCTGGAAACCCGGAGCATGGTGGCCACTTCAAGCAGGGCCTTGGGCGAAAGCGTAGCTCCCTTCTCGGCGAGGGAAAGGCTGGAACGCACATCTGAAAAAGCGGTCAGAGGGCTGGAGCCGAGATACTGGATGACAACGGTGGCCTCCTCCGTCTCCTGCTGGGCAGCCCGGACCTCCTCAAGATTGGTTTCAGGCTCCAGCGCAAGGCAGAGCTCACGCCCCATCTCCGTCACGGCCAGACCGGCCAGCTGTTCCCTGATCTTGGTAAATTCCAGCACGCGCAGCGTGCGCTTCTGCATCTGTGTCTGTATCATAGTTCCTCACTCCACCGGCTTCTGCCAGTGTCCGCTGTTTTTTCCGGATCCACGGACAGCGTCCGCATTCTCTTCATCTGTCAGTTCCATCAGAACCGGTTT
>ONVN01000341.1 GCA_900321295.1 uncultured Eubacteriales bacterium | reverse complement strand
TTTTCCCCTGCTAAATCTCCCGGAGAGCGGCAATGCAGTTTTCAACACCATCCAGTGCCAGATATTGAAAGCCAGGTGCATCCTTCACCATGGTTTTGAGTATGCCGCCGGTTGTGGGGAAAAACCTTGCACGGCTGCAGTTGTCTGGTTTTTTCTCCTTTTTCAGTTCGATGCCTTCTTTTTTCAGCCACTGGGTCAGCTCTTCAAAGGTCAGCACGGCATCGACAATGCCGCTGTAATAATCTGCCTCATCCTTTTTTGCAACACACGGACCGATAAACACTGTTTTCGCATTGGGAATACGGCGTTTGATCTCCGAACAATGCGCCTGCATGGGCGACTGTACATCGGCAAGATATGGGAGTACCCTCGGGAAATATTTCTGAATCAGAAGGTTGATCGAATGACAGCATGAAGAGATGAGAATATCCCGGTCTTCCTCTTTCAGAATCCGGTCATATTCGCGCTTGACAAGGGTGGCACCGAGTGCAGTTTCCTCCACGTCATGAAATCCCAGTTTTTTGAGTGCATCCCGCATGGATTCGATGCCTACTCCATCATAGTTTGCCACAAAGGATGGTGCCAGGGAAACCACCACCGGATCACCGCTCTGAATCAGAACACGTACCTTTTCAGTTTCATCCACGATCTCCTTGGCGTTCTGGGGACAGACGACAAAGCAATGGCCGCAGAGAATGCATTCATTGCCAATAATGTGGGCCTGGTTTCCTGAAAAGCGGATTGATTTGACCGGGCAGTGTCGAATACATTTGTAGCAGTTCTTGCAGTTGGACTTTTTCAGTGTCAGACAGTTGGCCATGCTTTACACCCTCGCTTTGATTTCTTTTTCAAAAACCGAACCCTGCGTTTCAGAAGCAGTCCTGCAAAATATTCTATTTGCTGTAACAACCCGCCTTTCCGGCAGAGTCTTCTTCAAACCAGCAGATTCTTTTCACACGCAGATAATAAACAAAGGATATCATACTGATTTCTTCAAAACAAGTATCATTTCGTCTGTTCCTTTGCAGTGGTTCCTGTACTGTCTTTGCAGCACATAAAAAAACAGGGGAACACGCGCTCGTGTTCTCCCTGCTCTCCTGACAGCCTTACAGGTTGTTCATGCACAGATAAGCTGTTCTTGCAACTTCCATGGCGGTCACGCCATCGTCATCCGCGGTTTCGCGGAACATCCTGGATCCACCATTCATAAAATGAACCAGGCTGTCTGCAGCAACCATCATAGGCTGTGCTCCTTCGTTTTTTCTGCTCCACTTATTCATAAACATTTTCATCATCTTTCTCCTTCTATTTTATTTGCTCCTCGGTCCCCGCAAAAGCCTGGGATTCGGAACATCATGTAAGCTTTTCCCACGCAGCTTGTTCCTCGCTGCAGTTGTAAGGATACGGCATTTTGTCTTGATTTTCTACATGTTTTCCCCTACAATTTCATCATACCGCTTTTTTTTCAACACTCCAGGAGGATAAAAATGGAGAATGATTTCTCGACCCGGGAACCGGAAAAGCCCATTGACCGGATCTATGCTGAAGAACAGCTCAGGGACAGCAACTACACTGTACCCACAAACCACTATCATCCTTATTATGAAATCTATTATCTTGAAACCGGATCATGCCGTTTCTTCATGGGCGGCCGGATGCTGGACGTTCATGCTGGTGACCTGCTGATCATTCCTCCGCGGACCATGCATTATACCCGCTATCTCTATGGCCCCTGCCGCCGTTTCAACCTCTTCTTCCGCAAGAAGGACCTGGAACAGGATATCCGGAATACCTTTCCAGGACAGGACGATTTCTTCAGCCGCTGGCGTCTCCTGCAGATTCCGGACTTTTATCAGGAGCAGCTGACCGCACTTTTTGGAAGGATGCTCAATGAAGAAAAAATCAATGACCAGCAGACTCCCCTTCTTCTGAAATGCAGACTTCAGGAGACACTGCTGGTCTGCAGCCGTTTCGGCATTCTGCCTGAAGATCCTCCCGCCGATATTCACACAACCGATCAGGCCATTGTGCGTGCAGCAGAATTCATGCGGGAGCATTTCAGGGAGCCTGTCACGGCCGAGCAGATCGCCGGAGCAGCCGGATTCAGCATCAACTATCTGAGCCGGAAATTCCGCCAGGCCGCCGGTATGGGCGTCCATGAGTATCTGGCTTACGTTCGTCTCCACCAGGCAGCCCTTGAGCTGGTGGAAACCCCTGATCTGATCATCGATATCGCGCTGCGCTGCGGATTCACCGACGCCAACTACTTCAAGGACTGCTTCAAAAAGCATTACGGTGTCAGCCCCAGGGCATACCGGAACGGCAGGGAATAAGCATTTCCTTCTTTCTGGGCTCCGGAAGAAACGACAAACGGAAGGCATCCTCCGGGGATCCCATCCCGTTTTTTCTCCCGGCCTGTTTTCATGATTTTCTCATCCTCTTCCAAGAATATCCTCCTTGTTTCCACTGTCTGATTCTGTATAATGCAGATGTCATACCGATGCGTCTCGTTCCCATCGGAAGGACACTTTTTCCATATCTGGAGGATTTCCATTATGAAAACAATCGGCAACATCCTGTGGTTTATCTTCGGAGGGTTCCTGAGCGGTTTGTCCTGGTGGTTTGCAGGGATGATCTGGTGCATCACGATCATCGGCATCCCGTATGGCCGGCAGTGCTTTAAATTTGCCAGCATGTCCTTTTGTCCTTTCCGCAAGGAAATTGTCTATGGAGGCGGGGCGCCTTCCACCCTTGCCAATATCATCTGGCTGATCTTTTTCGGCATCGTCATGGCCTTCGGAAATCTCCTGATTGGCATGCTCTGGTGTATTACCATCGTCGGCATTCCTTTCGGAAAACAGTTTTTCAAGATTGCAAAGCTTGCCCTGACTCCCTTCGGTGCTAGAATTGTCACTTTGCGCTGACATGTTTTTCTTTCAGAGAACCCCTGATGGAAATAGCAGATTCTCCCATGATTTGCCTGTCTTCGGACGGGCATTTTTTCGTAGAAAAAGTAAAAACATCCTGCAAGACACGAAAGAAGCATCCCGCAAGGTTTTTTCTCATCTGTGATACTTCGTGCTTGTCATTTCCCATTCCCTGATTATAATGGAATATAAGAATAAAGCCATGCATTGATACACAGAAAACAGGCAGCCGTCTGCCGGCTGCGTTCCATATTTCCATTCTGCCTTCACTTTCCAGAAGAAACCGTCAGAATCCTCTTCCATTGGTCTGATCTTATCAGACCCGGCACTTCACTGTATATGCAGAAGAAGACAAACCTCACCTTCAAAACAAGATCTCCCGGATACCCTGAAAAAAGACAATCCATGACACGGTCCCGTTGTCTCGTTTTCACAGGATTCCTGATTCATCCACGAATCCGAAGCCCCTATTCCTGACTGATAAGGGAGGAAGATCGATGCAGCTCTACCGCAAAAGCCATCAGCCCATGACCGAAAGCCTCTTTGCAAATCCTGACTGTGAATATCGTGCTGCTCCGTTCTGGGCATGGAACGGAAAGCTCACCCGGGAGGACCTGCTCTGGCAAATGAAGCAGCTCAAGAAAATGGGCTTCGGCGGCGTTCATATTCATGTGCGGACCGGACTGGAAACAGAATACCTCGGAACAGAATTCTTTGATCTGATCCACGCGTGTGTGGAAAAGGCGAGACAGGAGCACATGCTGATCTGGCTCTATGATGAAGACCGCTGGCCTTCCGGTGCAGCCGGCGGACTCGTCACAAAAGATCCGGCATACCGCCAGCGCTATGCAGTTTTTACCCGCACGAAACGGAAAGACGGGCATTTTCTTGCTGCCTACGACATCACACTGAATCCTGACGGCACACTGAACAAATACCGCCGTATGGGGGAAGAGGACACCGCGCAAGGTTTTCCCCTGTATGTGTATCGTGAAATCATGGGAAATTCCCCCTGGTATAACAACCAGGCTTATGTCAATACGCTCGATCCCCGAAGTATCCGCCAGTTCCTACGGATAACCCACGAAGCCTATGCAGCAAATGTGGGGCGTGATTTCGGCGGGGTGATTCCTGCCATCTTCACGGATGAGCCTCAGTTTTCCCGCAAACAGACACTGAATTATGCGCTGGACACACAGGACATCACTCTTCCCTGGACAGACGATCTGCCTGAGACGTATACTGCCGCCTTCCATGAGGACATTTTCGACGGCATGCCTGAATTGCTGTGGGACCTTCCGGACGGCAAAGCTTCCATTCTGAGGTACCGTTTTCACGACCATATTGCGGAACGCTTCTCCCAGGCCTTTGCCGACCAGTGCGGCGCCTGGTGTGATGCACACGGCCTGATGCTCACAGGACACATGATGAGTGAGCCGACCCTGGAGAGCCAGACCAGCGCTCTGGGAGAGGCCATGCGGTCCTACCGAGGATTCCAGATGCCCGGCATCGACATGCTGTGCGATTGGCGGGAATATACAACCGCCAAACAGGCCCAGTCCGCATCCCGCCAGTTTGGCAGGGAGGGGGTGTTGTCCGAACTGTATGGCGTCACCAACTGGAACTTCGATTTCCGCGGTCATAAGCTTGCAGGTGACTGGCAGGCTGCTCTCGGCGTCGCCGTCCGTGTGCCGCATCTCTCCTGGGTCTCCATGAACGGTGAGGCAAAACGCGATTATCCTGCCACCTTCAATTATCAGACTCCCTGGTACAGGGAATACAGCTATGTTGAAAATCATTTTGCACGCCTGAATACTGTCCTGACCCGGGGAACAGCGCTTTGCCGCGTGGGCGTCATTCATCCGGTAGAGAGCTACTGGCTGCACTGGGGAGCCAAGGAAAACACCGCGGCGATCCGTACCCAGATGGACGAGCATTTCCGGAACCTGACCGAATGGCTTCTCAGGGGACTGATCGATTTTGATTTCATCAGTGAATCCCTGCTCCCCCAGCAGTGTCCGGAAGATTTCACGGAAGATACATTCCCCGTCGGAAAGATGCACTACGAGACCATCCTTGTACCACCTGTGGAAACCCTGCGCTCCACCACCATTTCCCGTCTGCGGCATTTTGCCGGAAAAGGCGGACGTGTTATCTTCCTGGGGAGTGCACCGGAACTGGCCGATGCGATACCCAGTGATGCCCCGAAAGCCCTGTTTGACGTATGTGAGCACTGCCTGTTTGACCGCGTATCCCTTCTTGAGCGTCTTTCCGGACTTCGTGATGTGGAAGTCAGGGATGAACGGGGCATCCAAACCAATTACCTGCTCCATCAGATGCGGCAGGAGAAAAACGAGCGCTGGCTGTTCATCTGCCACGCAGACCCCTGCCGGAATCCGGACGTTCCGGAATGCCATCAGCTGCGCATCCGCCTCCGGGGCACCTGGGATCTGACCCTGTACAACACGCTGGACGGGCAGATCACGCCGCGGTGTGTGCGGCATACAGACGGATGGACCGTATATGAGACATCCTTCTACGATCAGGATTCCCTTCTGCTGCGCCTGTCGCCTGTCGTACGGAAACGCCAGATCTGCGAGGCTGCAGCGCCTGATGCTGTCCTCAAGCCGTTCCGCCGCTTCCTTGGAAAAATGGATTATGTTCTGGAAGAGCCCAACGTGCTTCTGTTGGACCGAGCTGAGTATGCTCTGGACGATGAGCTCTGGAATCCTGCCGAGGACATTCTCCGGCTCGACAATGAAGTCCGCCGAAAACTGGGCTGGCCTCTTCGCGGAGGAGCGATCGCACAGCCCTGGGTGGAAACCGACCACTCTACACCACATACACTGCATCTGCGTTACACCATCCGCAGTGAAATCAATATCAGCATGGCTGAGCTGGCACTGGAGAATGCCTCTGCCTGCACCGTGACCCTCAACGGTCAGAGAACCGTCCCGGCCTACGGATGGTATGTGGACAAGTGTATCCGGAAAGTCATTCTGCCCCAGATCCGGCCCGGAGAGAACAAGCTGGAGGTCAGTATTCCCTATGGGAAGAGGACCAATCCGGAGGCCATGTATCTTCTCGGCGCCTTCGGCGTCAAAGTTCAGGGGGTTTACTGCACACTGACCGCTCTGCCCTGCGAGATCACGTTCGGAGACATCACCCGTCAGGGACTCCCCTTCTATGGCGGAAATATCACCTATCGGATACATACCAATCTTCCTTCCGGACAGTATGCACTGCAGGTCAGTGATTTCAGATCTGCCCTCCTGCGGGTCAGCCTGGACGGGAAAGACCTCGGTGTCATCGCTTATGCCCCCTACCGGATCATGTTCGACATTCCTAAAGAAGGCCGGCACACGCTTGAGATCAAAGCCTTCGGATGCCGGATCAACACCTTTGGACAGGTCCACTTGGCCGACAAAACCAT
>ONVN01000351.1 GCA_900321295.1 uncultured Eubacteriales bacterium | reverse complement strand
TGTGGATGCCCTGTTTTTGTTAATTCAGCCTGATCTGTATATTGTTTTCCGAATAGCCTCTGGTGAATGTCAACCGGCATGCCTGATTGATTCTGTTTTCAACGGCACAGTTCTTTATGTATCGATCTTTTCAAAGGGGGCTGTTTTACCAGCAGATCTTTCCTATCCATGAGATTCCTGTTCCTCTGAGAGAAATCCTCCCTCTTTTTTTCTTTTTTTGTGTGTTGATTCGAAATTGCCCCTATGTTATAATTTTGTAAACGAAAATCCATGTGCCTCTTTCTTGCGTCCACAATGATACATTTACATTTTTGTTTTTGTCAGGCATTTCCGCTGTTCCGGCTATAATGTACGCAGGACGGACAGATCTCGTTATCTTATGCTGTTGTTCTTTCATAGAAAGCAATGCATGATGTTTCTGTCATTTCAGCTGAAACAGGATGCAGATGAGGCACACCGAAACATACCATGGATAAAACAGTCTTTCCTGTCAGCTTTTGTCTTTTCATTCAGCGGATTATTTCTCTCCGCATAACGATAAAAGGCCATAAACAATTTTGGGGGTGTTGACTCTTGAGCGAACCGGCAATCAAAAAAAAGCACAAAAAGTCTTTTCTTGAACGTATGCAGGGGAACTGGGATCTGCTTTTCTTCTGTTTGCCCGGCATCGTCCTGACCGTCATTTATCACTACATTCCGATTTACGGAATCCAGATCGCTTTCCGCAACTACAAAGCGAAACGTGGTATCTGGGGCAGTCAGTGGGTCGGGCTGAAAAACTTCGAACGCTTTTTCACCTCCGCTTATGCATGGACGACGATCCGGAACACGCTGTTTCTGAGCCTTTATTCTCTGGTGGCGGCCTTCCCAGTCGCTGTTGCACTGGCTCTCATGCTGAATTCCCTGCGGCATAAGCGTTACCGTAAAGTCATTCAGGCAGTTACCTATGCTCCGCATTTCATCTCTGTCGTGGTTATGTGCGGTATGCTGATTTTGTTCCTGTCCCCCCGTGTTGGTGTTGTCAATATGGTCATCAAAGCACTTGGTGGTGAAGCAATCAACTTCATGGGCAAGAGCTACATGTGGCGGCACATCTATGTATGGAGCGGCATCTGGCAGTCCATGGGCTGGAGCAGTGTTATCTACTTCGCTGCACTCGCAGGTGTAAGCCCAGAGCATCATGAAGCCGCCATCGTGGATGGCGCGACTAAATTTCAGCGTGTCCTCCATATTGACCTCCCCTATCTCGCTCCGACCATGACCATGCTCCTGATTCTCAACTGCGGCAGCATTCTTTCCATCGGATTTGAAAAAGCATACGCTCTTCAGAACGATCTGAACATTGGTGTGTCGGAAATCATCTCCACCTATGTGTATAAGGTTGGTATTATCAACCGCGATGTCTCTTTCTCGACGGCCATTGACCTGTTCAATTCTGTGGTCAATTCCATTCTGCTGATTACCGTCAATGCCATTACGGGCAAGATGTCCGGCAACAGTCTGTGGTGAGAAAGGAGGAAGAAGAATGGAAACTGTTCATCATCGTATGCGGCGTGCGCGCGAAGACGTGATTTATGATACGATCATCTTCATTATTCTCACACTCATTTTCCTGATCGTCGCCTATCCTCTTTATTTCGTCGTTATTTCTTCTTTCTCTGATCCCGTGAAAGTTGCAGGCGGAAAGGTTATCCTTGTTCCCGTTGGCTTTACGCTTGATGGCTATAAAGAGGTTTTCAAGACGCAGGCCGTCATGCGCGGCTTTCTGAATTCCCTTATCTATACCGCCGTCGGTGTCGGCGTGAACCTTGCCGTCACCATTCCCACCTCCTATGCACTGAGCCGCAAGGACTTCCCCCTGAACCGGCCCATCACTCTTTTCTATATCGTGACCATGTTCGTCGGTGGCGGCATGATGCCCACCTACCTGGTGGTCCGCGATACAGGCTTGCTCAACACCATGTGGGCACTGATTCTTCCCGGTGCTCTCGGCGTTTACAATATGATCGTCGCCCGCACATTCTTTACGACCAATATTCCCTCCGAACTGATGGAAGCCGCCAAGCTGGATGGCTGCGGCAATACCCGCTTTTTCGCTTATATTGTGCTTCCGCTTTCCGGTGCGATCATCGCCATCCTGTTCCTTTACTATGGTGTCGGTCACTGGAACAGCTACTTCAGTGCTCTGATTTACATCACCGACCGCAACAAATTCCCGCTGCAGCTGGAACTGCGTAATATCCTCCTGCAAAACTCCGTCAATATGACCAAGACTGTTATGACAGAAGAAGAGCTCGCGGAAAAAGAGCGTCTGGAAGCTCTCAAGGAAATGATGAAGTACTCTCTGATTATCATCTCCTCGATCCCTGTGCTCGTGATCTATCCCTTCGTGCAGAAGCACTTTGTCAAAGGCGTCATGATTGGCTCCGTCAAGGGCTGATCCAGCACACCCCGTCGTATGTAACGCTCAGTGGAGCGTAACATAAAATAAATAAGGAGGCATCCCCT